>NZ_JBGTZA010000035.1:0-18507 GCF_041807805.1 Streptococcus sp. E29BA | reverse complement strand
GCGATATTGAGTAAATCAAGACTGAATTTGCGAATTTTATTTTTTTCTTCAGCTGATAATGTTTTTTGGGAAAATTGTGTAAGATATGATTATTGTACTGAAAAAAAAACTAAAAACAAGGCATGTCCCTTGTTTTTAGTCTTTATTGATTTAGGCTTTTTCTGTCCAAGGTGTTGCAGTTGTTTCCAATACCTTGTTGAGGTCATCAATGTTTTTGAAGCCTTCTGTGCGCAACCACTCGCGAGCTGCTTCTTTACCTTCTTTAATGTAAACTTCAACTGAACCAGCCCAAGTCGCACGTCCGCAAAGCACGCCGTTGAATTTAGCACCTGCTTCAGCGGCAAAAACCAAAGTATCTTGGAAGAGTTTGCTGGAAACACCTGCTGACAGGTAGATATATGGCAGATCGGTTGCTGCTTCTTGTTGACGGAAGAACTCGGCTGCTTCTTCTTTAGTGTAAACTACTTCGCCAGTTGCAAAACCTTCAACATAATTCATGTTAACAGGAACTTCAACCTTCAAGACATCCACGCCAAAACGCTCATCTGAGAAGACTTTCATAGCTTCAATCACTTTACGAGGCTTGACTTTAGCAAATTCTGGGCTAGCGTTGTCTTCGATAGTTTCATCGTAGCTGAGGATTTCTAGATAGAATGGGATATCCTCTGCCCTACACTCAGAACCGATACGCTCCATGTAGGCTTGTTTTTGTAAGTTGATGTACTCATCACCATCCACATCATAGTATAGGAGGAATTTTACAGCATCAGCCCCTTGCTCTTTGAGGCGTTTTGCAGACCATTCTACCAAACAGTCAGGCAAACGACCTGGCGTGCTGGCATCGTAGCCAGTCTTTTCATAGGCTAACAGAAGACCTGCATTTTCATCTTTGACTTGCACCGCTGGCAAGCCGTACTCAGGATCAAGCAAGATAGATGAAGCATACTTGGTCAATTCTTCTGATACTAAGCTTTTGAGTTCTTCAATTTGCGCCACAGTTGGCTCTTCTGTTTGATGCTTAGCCATCATTTTTTTAAGAGCTCCGCGTTGGTCAAAAGCAAGCGCCGAAATGACGCCCTTGCTATCTGACAGTTTTTCCATAAATGCACGTTTGTTTGCTGTTAATGTCATGTTACACCTCTTCTACTTTTAATTGTTGATACAGTTTATCATAGTTGGCCATATTGACATGACCGGTCATTTCTTCTTGGGCATTGAGCATGCCCAGGACATTGGCTTTTTTAAGTAAGTCTTGGTCACTTTCCTGATGGAAAATAGCTGACGCAATACCCGCAACAGTGGAGTCGCCTGAACCGACAGGATTGACCACATCGATTTTGGGGATAGTTACTCGGTAGAACTTGTCACCATGCTTAGCAAAGGCACCACCTGCTCCCAGAGACACCACAATCCACTCAATCCCTGCAAAGAGGTCATCCTGCAAAACAGTCTTGAGTTGGTCAATGTCTTTAGTCACTTCGATGCCCAGCAAATCAGATAACTCATCGTTATTCGGCTTAATGACTGTCGGTTTATGTTCTGACCATAAGACAGCCTCTAGGCTTGCCCCTGAACAGTCTAGGACAACTGGTTTACCCGCCTGTTGTGCCAAGTTCACTAAGCGAACATAATAGTCTGTTGGCAAACCTGCTGGAAGACTACCTGAGAGCACCACTACTGCGGTCTTATCCAGAAGTTGTTCAAAGTAACGGAGAAAGTCCTGAGTCTCTTGCTCAGATAAGGTCGGTCCTGCTTCCAATATCTCGGTTTGTTGACCGTCATCATGTAAGATGGCAACACAGTTCCGTGTCTCGCCAGCAATTCTAAAGAAAGCTGACTCAACATTTTCTGGTAAGTTATCTTCTATATAATCGCCCAGTCGTCCGCCCAAGCAACCACTAGCCAAAACCTGGTCGCCAACTTCTGCGAGTACTCGTGTGACATTCAACCCCTTGCCTCCTGCCGTTTTACGGGCATTAGGGACTCGATTGACCTTGTCAAGAACCAGTCTCTCTAAGAGATAAGCAACATCTACCGAAGGGTTCATGGTAATGGTTAAAATCATCTCGTTCTCCTTTCTATAAAAATTTTACACTATTATTTTACAATAGTTTTCAGAAAATGTCAATAGTTTTTGTTTGTTTTTGTTTGTTTTTAGAGGGTTGCGTTCTGGTTTGATTTTTTCGTCTGTCTGTGTTATGCTAAGAGTAAAAAAACAAGAGAGAAAGAGGTGCTACATGTTAAAAAACGAGCGTCTGCAACGTATTTTGGAATGGGTTAATAAACGAGGCTTGATTACCGTTCATGAAATTGTTGCTGAGTTGGATGTTTCTGATATGACTGTTCGCCGTGATTTGGATGAATTAGAAAAAGCCGGCAAATTAATTCGCGTTCATGGTGGGGCTCAGAGCATCGAAAACAATCAGAACTACGAAAAGTCTAACACTGAAAAGCTCACTCAACAAATGGCTGAAAAGGAAGAAATTGCCGATTTAGCTCTGCCATTGATCCAAGACAATGAAACCATCTTTTTCGGCCCAGGGACGACACTAGAGTGTTTGGCGAGAAAGGTACTTGACCGTAATCTTCGGATTATTACAAACAGTTTGCCGGTGTTTAATATCTTGATGACTAGTCCTACCATTGATGTTATTTTAATTGGTGGCAAATACCGCGATATTACGGGTTCCTTTATCGGTAGTTTGGCCAATCAGAGCATTAAGAGCATCAAATGCTCTAAGGTCTTTGTCAGTGCTAATGCTATTTATAAGGACTTGATTTCTACCTATAGCGAGACAGAAGGAAAGACCCAACAGCTCTCCATCGATAGTGCTATTGACAAATACCTGTTGGCGGATCACACAAAGTTTGGTAAATATGACTTTTATCCATTCTATAGCACCAGCCGTTTTGACAAGATTTTATCAGATTCTGGGCTCCCTGATGACGTCAAGGAAATGTACAGCAACTACACTGAAATTGTGACACCTCAAACTCCAACAGATGACGACTAGTTGTTATCTTTATAAAAACCAAGATTAGGCGATGCCTAATCTTGGTTTTTTGCTGTATCTGTCAAAAATTGAGTGACATCTGCTAGGATATCATCTGATTTAACCTGGCTAATGTTATAAAAATGGACAGACATGCGGTTACGAAACCAGGTTAGCTGTCGTTTTGCAAAACGGCGTGTCTGCTGTTTTAGCTTGTCAATGGCGGTATCTAGGTGACATTCTCCTGCAAAATAGGGGAATAGCTCTTTGTAGCCAATTCCACGGCTTGCTTGGGCATCACGGTGATGATCATACAACCATCTAGCTTCTTCTAAAAGACCTTGCGTTACCATCTTATCAACGCGTTGGTTGATGCGGTCATAGAGAATGACGCGGTCATCGGTCAAACCGATGATGTAAGCATCGTAATCAGTTGGTTGGTTGGTTAGTTCTTGCCCAAATTTGGCTAACTCGAGTGCTCTGATCGCTCGACGTCTGTTGGGCTGTGAGAGGGTGAGCTTCTGCTCGGCTATTTTTTCAAAGAGAGCTTCATCAGATAGTTGCTCGAGTGATTGGCGATAAGTAAGAACTGCCGCCTGATCCAGGTCACCGCCTAAGTGATAGCCCTCTAGCAAGCTCTGAATATAGAGGCCTGTCCCTCCTACAATAATCGGCAATTTGCCACGGCTAAGAATATCATCTATAGCAGCCCTTGCTTCTGTCACAAAATCATAAGCCGAATAGGTCTGTGTCACCTCTCGGACATCAATCAAGTGGTGGACTGCTGCCGCTTGCTCTAATGGACTGGCCTTAGCGGTCCCAATATCCAAACCACGATAGACCTGCTGGCTATCCCCTGAGATAATCTCTCCATCAAGGGCCTGAGCGAGCTGAATGCCTAGAGCTGTTTTACCAACAGCTGTTGGACCGACGATAACAAGTAATTTAGTTGGCATCATTCACCTGCCTTTCAAACGAATGGAGTGCTTTCTTTGGGGGCATTTTACCATGAACAACCACTGCCCAAAAATCGAGAAAAGGACGAGCTAATTCAAGGTAATCGTCAAAGACTGGTATCAGACCTTGTTTTATGTGAGAGTCATCCATCCGCCTCATCATCTGACTAAAACTGTTACTAGATTTGGGACCACTTTTAATGATAGCTTTCTTAGTCTTCTGAACTAGGTCTTCAGACTGAAATTGTCGCATCTGCCCTTCCTTTCACACTTTTTTCTTGAATTTTAACAGTTTTTTCGTTACACTTATTATAACACAAGAAAAGGAGAATACCTATGGCTAAAAAAGGTTCATTTACAAAAGGTTTACTAACAGGCATCGTCAGCACAGCAGCTGCTGTGGCAGGAGCTGTTTTTGCGGTTAAAAAAACCATTATTGATCCTGAAGAGGAAAAAGCAGCATTCATCGAAGAAAACCGTAAAAAAGCAGCTCGTCGTCGGACAGCTCGCTAAGGCTTATCCAGCCTGTAAAAAAGAGCGTCACGCTCTTTTTTTAGCGCTCTAAAAGTTTTAACAACTCTTCATAATCGGCTACGGTATAAGTCGGATAACTATCGTCATCAAGTTCACGGTGATGTGGGTTATAAAACACCGTATCCATCCCAAATTCACGTGCTCCCTTGATATCTGCCAGTTGGTTGTCCCCTATCATCAAGCTCGTTGACAGGGAAAAACCATCTACTTGCTCTGCTATTTTCTCAAAAAAGCGCCTATCTGGTTTCGGAAAACCGATTTGCTCGGAGATAAAAACCGCCTCAAAGTAGCCAACTAACCCAGAGCAATTGAGTCGCCCCTCTTGGATAGTAGCGACGCCATTGGTCGCGGCATAGAGTTTGTAGCCTTTGGCTTTTAGGGTCAATAGCAGAGCTTCTGCACCAGGATAGGTTTGACCTTGCTGGCTAAGATAAGTTTCGTAGATGTTGGCCAGTTGTCGCCCATCTACAGCCTGCCCAAAATGGGCAAACAAGCGAGCAAATCGACTGTCGATTAACTCCTGCTTGCTGACTTTACCAGCTTCCAAGTCTCTCCAAAGTTGACGATTAATGGTCTGATAGGCAGTGTGATAGGCAGGTAAGTCAACAACATTAAAATCTCTCAGCAACCGGTGCAATGCCACCCCTTCTGCTGCATCAAAATCCAGTAACGTATGGTCCAGGTCGAAGAATAAATTTGTATAAGGCATCAGCTTTCTTGCCCCTTTTGTTGTTCAGATAGCCGCTTTATCCCTTCCGCAATCCATTTAGGAAGCTGGTCGCGTAGAGGTGCGAAGCCTGTACGATAGCGGTGACGGGAAAACCGATGAAAGTTTGCCAGCGGTTGACCTTTTGAAGCAAGGCTGCGCATGGAAAAACTCACTTTTTTACTGTACTCATCAATGTCGATAATCTGTACGATCACTTCTTGACCTATCGCGACTTGCTGATAAATGTTATCAACATATCCTGACTTTAGTTCCGAAATATGAACCAGACCAACCAGATTATTTGGAAGTTCAACAAAAATACCGTAAGGCTTGATGCCAATTACCGTGCCTGTTAAGGTATCGCCAACTTTCATCAGTCAATCACCTCAACATGCTCAATGACAACGTCTTCCAAAGGTCGGTCAGCATAATCCGTTTCAAGAGCAGCAATCTTGTCTAGCACCTCAAAGGAAGTAGCGTCAGCAATTTGCCCGAAAACGGTATGGCGACGATCCAAATGCGGG
Source organism: Streptococcus sp. E29BA (assembly GCF_041807805.1). Taxonomy (NCBI): domain Bacteria; kingdom Bacillati; phylum Bacillota; class Bacilli; order Lactobacillales; family Streptococcaceae; genus Streptococcus; species Streptococcus sp. E29BA. The sequence continues at coordinate 12,791 of NZ_JBGTZA010000035.1, read as the reverse complement.
GTGCCGCCCTCCTTTGCATAAACCTCTGTAATGGCTTCTGGCCACCCACCGCGGGTCAACTCCTTTTTGCTAAAGGCTAACTTGCTATTTTGCACAATGAAGAACTGGCTACCATTGGTATTTGGACCGGCGTTAGCCATAGACAGAGCTCCTCGAATGTGGTAGAGCTCCGCAGAGAACTCGTCCTCAAAGCGATCACCGTAGATAGACTCGCCACCCATACCGGTGCCTGTTGGGTCACCGCCTTGAATCATAAATTCCTTGATAATACGGTGGAAAATCACACCGTCATAGTAACCTGACTTAGCAAGGGCAATGAGGTTGGCCACCGTTTTTGGCGCTTGCTCTGAGAAAAGTTTGAGGGTCATGTCCCCTTGGTTGGTATGGAAGGTGACGATTGGTCCTTGATGTTGGTCCAAATGTAGCTGAGGCAGGGTTAATTTTTCATCAATCAGACCCAGTTTTACTAATGCCTTGTAAATGCCATCTTCTTCAACAGAATCAGTCACCAAATCGGCTTTTTCTTTAATGGCTTCAATCGCACCACCCATAGCGACTGACAGACCTGCGTAATCAAAAACTTCCAAGTCATTTCTCTCATCGCCAAAGACTAAAATATTTTCAGGTTTGAGGTCAAGGGCTTTGGCAACTTGTTCTACCCCGAGGGCCTTGCTAACATGGGTCAAAACGACATCAGATGAGTTCTTATGCCAACGCACCAAACGAAGGTCTTTGGCTAGAGCTTCTGGTAGTTGCAGGTCATCACCGATTTCCTCAATCGTCCACATCTGGTAAACCGCATGGTCTTTGTGAAAGTCTGGCTCAACGGCTAGTTCCCCATAGACTGGATCGAGGGCAAGTTCAACAATAGCGGTGCGTTTAGAGACGACAGCCTTTTGGCTACCTACAAAACCGTAGTCAATCCCAACTTCATCACACCAAGCAACAAACTGCTCAACCAGCTCCTGTGGAATTGGCTCTGAAAACAATTCCTTACCTTTTTTGTCCTCAACATATGACCCATTGATGGTAACAAAATAGTCCGGATTGAGTGCTCGAATTTCTGGCACAACACCGTAAATCGCTCGACCAGAAGCAATGCCTGTCACAATCCCTTTCGCTCGTAGTTGGTCGAAGACATAGCTGATGGTTTCTGGCATGTAGCTGGTCGCCTTGACACGTAAGGTATCATCGATATCAAAGAAAACAGCCTTGATTTTTTTTGCTTTATAACGTAATTTTACCTGCATATCATTTCCTCACTTTTAACAATTTCTCTCTATTATACCATAAAGCTAAAAACCAGTCGTTCCAAAAGAACGACCAGTTGATTTGTTTTATTTTTTTCATCAGCAACTAGCTTGGTGGTACGCACTAAGCTAGTTATCTTTTTCCACCAAATTATGCTGAAATGCATAGACAACTGCTTGTGTACGGTCTGATACGCCTAACTTAGCTAAAATGTTAGACACATGGGTTTTCACTGTTTTGAGCGAGATGAAGGACACATCAGCGATGGTCTGATTATCATAACCTTTGGCTAGCAATCCCAGAACTTCACGCTCACGGGCAGTCAACTCATCATGAGGCGCAGGCGTGTTTTTGTGGTATCGGAATTTACGATCAACTTCAGTTTGGATAGCTAGCTCCCCTTTGGCCACTTTTCGAATCGCATGGAGAATTTCTGCAGCGCTGGAGGTTTTTAGCATGTAGCCTTTTGCGCCTGCTTGAATAACAGGGTAAATTTTTTCATTATCTAGGTAAGATGTCAACACCAAAATGTTGACATCAGACCAGCTCTTGAGAAGTGTCAACGTGGCTTCAACGCCATCTATCTCAGGCATAACCAAATCCATCACCACGACATCAGGTCGCAACTCTAACGCCATCTCAACACCAGCTCTGCCATTATCAGCTTCCCCAATAACATCAATATCAGCCTGCATGTTTAAAAAACTGCTAAGCCCCAGGCGCACCATCTCGTGGTCATCCACTAAGATCACATTAATCTTGTTCATCATCGTTTTCCTCCAAAATAGGGACGCGAATATCCATAGATACTCCCTTACCTTTAGCGCTTATGAGTTGTACACTGCCAGCCAAATCCTCAATACGGTCTTCGATATTTTTCAAACCGTAGCTCAAACTCCTCACTTCATCAACATCAAAACCAACACCGTTGTCAATCATTTTTAACTGGACTTCGTTAACTGTCTGCTTGAGATAAACATCTAGCTGACTGGCCTTAGCATGTTTGAGGGTGTTGCTGATAAATTCTTGAGCAATACGGAAAAGCTGTTCTTCAATCACTTTAGGCAGGCCTTGGATATCCTCATGATAGCTAATCGCCATATCGCTTTTGTCCCTTAACTCTGTCAAAATCATGGCAAAGCCTTCTGACAAGGTTTTGCCTTCCAACTCCGTCGGACGCAGATGCAAAAGTAAAATCCTTAAATCTTTTTGAGCATTTTGCAAAATATCTTCCACCGTAACCAGCTGGTGTTTGATTTGCTCTATATCTAAATCTCCCACTACCTGAGATAACCCAGATACAATCATCGTTGCTGCAAACAGCTCCTGACTGACCGTATCGTGCAGGTCACGCGCGATACGCTTTCGCTCACGCTGGACAATCTCTTGACCATTGTGAATGTAGGCATTTTCTGTTTTTTGCAGACTAGCTGTCAACTGCTGGATTTTGTTAGACAATCGTGTGATATTTGTTCCCAGCTCTGTATTTGGCTGTTTGGAGATGGTTTGATTAGTCAACATTCGCTTGAGGTTTTTATTGAGGTGGCGTTTTGCCACTTCATCTGACCAATACCAGACCATCAAAAATAGCAAGGTTAAGGAGAGACTCAAAGAGACAATCGCAAACAAGAGACGCCATACCCCAAAAGGATTGGCAGTCAAGTCCGGAAAACCTAAGCCAAAGCTGGTCATAATGATATAGGCAACTGCTGAGATGATGACGACCGCATACAAAAACATGACTAAAATGGTTTGTTTTTTCATCGTCGAACCACCTCAACTTGACCCGCAATAAGATTAACCATTATCTTGACTGACCGATGAGCCGAGGCATAAGATTCCTCCTCAAGTTTCAGTGACTCGTTACGTAAATCATACTCAGGAAAATCAAAAAACGTCACTGTCCCATACACTGCACTAACATTGAGGCTAACAGCCACATCAACCGGTACACGAATGACTGTCGGACCATACACCTTACGGATGATGATGACATTATCACACCCTGCCAGAATGACCTTTGACAAGTCCAGTGTATCTGAACCGCTCACACGAATAATATTCACATCATCAAAAGCGTAACTTTCCGTTAACACAGGTTCGCTAGAGCCAACCCAGTCATTTGGTCTGGGCGTTACCGACAGGTCTTGAGACTTAAATTCAATCAAAGCGAGCTGATTTTTTTCTTTGACCTGTGAAAAAGAGTTGATAATGGTATAAACAACCCCGAGTACCACAGCTGCAATCACGAAAGGATTCAGCATAAAGATCAAGAATAGTAATAATAAGCCCGCGGTCAAAAGAAAATTACTTTGATTGCCTTGGTTATAAAAGCGAAGTGCCAACAAGACAACGACTAAAATTAACAAAAAACTGTAGAGGCTCTCGGATAAAATCGTCATCAGCGCCAAGGCTAGGAGAACCGCTTCGACCAGTAAAAAGAATTGAAATTTTTTCATGTCTCCCTCCTTTCTTGCATTTTACCAGAAATTAGGCATTTTTGCAGAAATAAAACAACTTATCCGCAAAAAAAAAAGAGGGAAATCATAAACCGTTCAGGTTTGATAACTCCCTCTTCTATTCAAACTAACGTTAGCATTAACTGCCTTCCGTTTGAGTTGATGTTGTCGTTCCAGTTTCAGAAGTTGACGATGTGCTTGTGTCGCTAGTTGTCGATGAGGGCACATAAGCTTCACTTGATGACGAGCTTGATGAACTGCTAGCTTCTGCTGGGTCATCTTCCAAATAAAGCTCGATATAGCCTGCTTCTGATAAATTAAACAGTTCCCCTGAGTAAGGTGTCTGACCAGCAACTAATCGTCCTGCCGCTGGAGTTTTAACTTCTAAGCCAGCCAGCGTGTAGTATTTAATCTTAGAGGAGTTGACACCTAGGTTCTTCAGTAGAGCCGTCGCCTGCTCCTGCGTTGTGCCGATGAGATTAGGCATAGTGATATAGCTACTTACAGCCACTTCAAAGGTTATCTTACCTGACTTACCAATGGTGTAGGTTGAACCTGCTTTTGGACTCTGACTGAGAATCGTCCCTGCTTCTTCCTCTGTCGTCTTCACATTCTTCACAACAATTTGTTCAGATGTTATCCCATAATCTGACAACAAACGAGAAGCAACACTCTCGTACGTCTCCCCAACATAATCTGGCATTTCAAAGCTCAGCCGGCCTGCGGAAACATAGAGATTGACCTTGGCACCTTTTTTGCGGTTGGTGCCTGCGACAGGATCGGTTTTAACCACATGACCTTTTTCAACCGTTTCGCTTTCAACCTCGACCACCTGACCTAGAGCAAGCCCTTCATCAGTCAACCTCTGGATGGCTTGTTCTTGGGGCACACCGATGAGTTCTGGGACTTTAATTGTTGCAGGGCTGCTCAATACTAAATAAGCAAAACCTGTCATCACAAGAAACATCAGTGCAACTAGAATTTTAGCAAGCGTTGAAAAGAGCGATGGTTTAGATCGTTTAGTGGTGTGCGCTGCCTTTTCCTCAACGGGTTTATAACTACTGGTCTGCTCCACGCGTGGCGACCGACCTGGAATGGTTTGTGTCATCTGGCTGACACGGGTTTGCTGACGAGGCGGTGGCACTGGCGTTGGTTCAACCTTCGGCAGAGGTTTTGTTACCGTTGTCTCTTCAAAGCTCAGTCGCCGTTCGTTGCGACGACTAGGATAAAGGGCTGTAGCAAGGTCACGACTCATTTGGAAGGTTGAAATATAGCGGTCAGTCAGTTTTTTGGCTGTCGCTCGAATCACGATATTTTCCAAGGATTGAGGAACCTGAGGATTTTCAGCTAAAATAGACGGTAGTGGCTTTTGAAAATGCTGAAGCGCAATGGTCACCGCACTATCTCCGTCAAATGGAATGTGACCTGTCAGCATCTCATAAAGCATGATCCCCATAGCGTAAATGTCACTCTGTACAGTCGCTTTTGACCCACGCGCCTGCTCAGGTGACAGGTAATGAACCGACCCCAGCATCGAATTGGTCTGTGTCAGGCTGGTTTCTGCAAAAGCAACAGCTATCCCAAAATCCGTTACCTTAGCACGACCTGATTTGGTCAGTATGACATTTTGTGGTTTTAAATCTCGGTGAACAATGCCTTGTTGATGCGCTAGGGTCATCGCAGACAAGACTTCTGTCATGATGCGACTAGCTTCCTCGCTAGTGAGAGGACCTTTTTCTTGGATATATTTTTTCAAGTCCCAACCATCAATGTATTCCATGACAATGAATTGCTGTCCTTCGTCTTCACCAATGTCACGGATACCAACAATATTGGGATGATTGAGTTCAGCCATGGCTCTAGCCTCACGTTGAAAACGTGCAACAGCGACTTGGTCCGTCTGGTAGTTGGTTCGGAGGATTTTGATAGCGACTTCTTCATCATCTAAAATCAGGTCACGTCCGAGATAAACATCCGCCATGCCACCTCGTCCGATTGATTTAACAATGCGGTAACGACCTGCAAATAGTTTTCCTGTAGCAAGCATCAGGCCACCTCCCCTCCGACTTGAACCAAGGCAACCGTGATATTATCCAAGCCTCCTGCAAAATTAGCTTCATTAACCAGCAATTCCGCTTTGCCTTCAAGGCTCAACTCATCTGTGATAATACGGGTAATGACTTCGTTAGAAACAAGGTTTGTCAGCCCATCACTATTGACCAAAAGATAATCGCCTGGGAACAGTTCTTGAATGGCTAAATCAATGTCTAATGGCTGCGATTGACCAACAGATTGCGTAATGATATTGCGTTGAGGGTGAGTCTGTGCTTCCTCAGCAGTGAGCTGACCTGCCTTAACGAGCGCATTAACCAAGGAATGGTCACTCGTCAGCTGATGGTAAATACCTTCTCGGACTAAGCCAACACGAGAGTCACCAACATGGGCAAAAATGGCATAATTGCCGACCAGAGCTAACGCTTCGATGGTTGTCCCCATGCCTTGGTAGTCTTCCGTTTGCCCCATCTCAAAAATCTTTTGATTTTCAACTTGGATGGTCTCTAAAAGCCAAGAACGAATAGGCTCCCAGTCGCCCTCTGTAAACTCTGTACTAACCCAGGCACGCCCCAAATCTGTCACAGTCACCTGACTAGCAATGTGACCAGCCTTGTGACCACCCATACCATCAGCTAAAACAATTAAAGTCTGCCCACCTTTGTTTACAAACTTGTTGACATAGTCTTGGTTGTTCGACCGTTTTTGACCAATGTCCGTTTTTAAAGCTATTTTCATTTGTCATCTTTCCTTTCATTCAGATACGAGAAGTACCAGCACTATATGGCCCTTAATAACGGCGACACAACTGGGCAATAAAGAAACCATCTGTCCCAAACTGCTCAGGGGTAATGACTAAACAGCCCTCTGAGACGATGCTCTCCTGCTCGTGGCTAAGAGGCACCTGTTCAAAATTGGGATGGCTGGCCAAAAAGGCTGCGATCACCTGCTGATTTTCCTCCGCCACAATCGTGCAAGTACTATAGGTCATTATACCACCAACCCGTAGGGTTTGACAAACACTAGCTAGAATCTCTAGCTGAATGGTCTGCAAGGCCATGAAATCCCCTGCTTCCTTGCGGTATTTGAGGTCTGGCTTGCGGCGCATGAGCCCAATCCCTGAACAAGGCGCATCCACCAAGATTTTATCAAAGTGATCTTTGGGAAAATAGCGGTGCACCTGACTGGCATCCAGTTTGAGTAGCTTGACACGGTCAGTCACTCCGAGACGCTCAGCATTCTCCGTAATCAAGTCCAGTTTGTGGTCATAGAGGTCCAGAGCTGTCACCTGACCTGTGGTCAAATAGCTGGCGATGTGAACTGTCTTGCCACCTGGAGCTGCACAAGCATCCAGCACCTGCTCCTGCCCTTGCAGGTTTAAGGTCGGTGCAACCAGCTGGCTAGTCTCGTCCTGAATAGTCACTAAGCCTTTAGCAAAATCAGCCGTCCCAGCAAAATGCCCGCTATGCTTGGTCAAGCCGACAGGTGACAGGAGCGACTGGTCAGCCCCTGTTTCAGCCTTAATCCGCTCCAACTGATTAGGATCTGTCACTCGGATACTGGCCTTGTTACGGACGTAGAGGCTTGCCATGATGGCTACGGCGCGCTCCTCCCCAAACTGGTCTATCAGCTTTTTGACCAGCCAGACTGGCAGACTGTATTGCACAGCATAGCGCTTATTGACCCGCTTGATCTGAGCAGGGTTTGGGCGCTCTTCACGCAAGAAACGGCGCAGAACCGCATTGACTAGCTTGTCCGCCCCTGAGTTTTTGTGCCGTGCTTTCGCAAGGTCAACTGCGGCATTAACCACCGCATGGTCTGGAATTTTATCCAAATAGAAGATTTGGTAAAGGCTGGTCATGAGCAGGTAGTAGACCCAGCTGTCTAGCTTGTCTCGGTCGGCGATGTAGTGCGCCAAGTACCACTCCAGTGTGATTTTCCGAGCGACGGTGCCATAAACCAGCTCGGTGACCAAACCCTTATCAGCTGGTGAGAGCGAGGTCTTAGTCAGGTGCTGGTTGAGGACGATGTTGCTGTAAGCCTCTTGGTCAAAGATTTCCTCGAGAATCTGCAGGGCAAGTCCCCTTGCGGTATCCATCTGCCTAGCCAAAGTAGTCACCTACCTGCAAGTCACGCCCAGCCCCATTGAGAAAGTCTGCAATCGGCATTTTTGGCTTGCCAGCAGGCTGAACACTCAGGAGGCGAACAGCGCCAGTTCCTGCCGCCACAATCAGGTCTTTCTTGGTTTTTGCGATGATTTGACCAGGTTGGCCTTGACCGTCTACTGCGGCAACCTCGTAGAGTTTGAACCGTTCCCCAGCTAGGAAGGTATGGGCAACTGGTAAGGGATTAAGCCCTCTGACCTTGTTGAAAACCTGACGGTTGGTCAGCTGCCAGTCGATAACTTCCTCCTCTGGTCGAATGTTGGGAGAAAAGGTGACTTGGCTAGGGTCTTGGGGTTCAGGGGTAATCTCACCTGCCAGATACTTGGGCAGGCAATCCAGTAGTAAATCACGTCCCAGCTCTGCCATTTTTCCAAAAAGCGTGCCGACGTTGTCACTCTCCAAAATCGGGGTTACGCGCTTGGCGACCATATCCCCAGCATCCATCTCCTTGACCATCTCCATAATGGTCACGCCGACCTCCTCGTCACCGTTGATGAGGGCGTAGTGGATAGGCGCCCCGCCACGGTATTTGGGCAAAAGGGAGGCATGAACGTTGAGGGCAAAACTCATTGACTTGAGCAGGCGTTCAGGCAAAAACTGCCCAAAGGCTGCCGTGATGATGCCGTCTGCGCCCAGGGCAATCAGGTCTTCTAGCTCCTGACTGCCAGAGAGTTTCTCAGGCTGGTAGACAGGGAGCTTGTTGGCAAGAGCCAGCTCCTTAACCGGTGTCATGGTTAAGGTTTTCTTACGCCCGACAGCACGGTCAGGCTGGGTCACTACAGCCATAATCTCGTAGCGGTCGTCGTTGAGCAAGCCTTGGAGAACAGTCGCGGAAAAGGCAGGTGTCCCCATAAAAATCAGTTTAGTCATCTCTTCTCTTTTCTATTTCTAATGGTAATCTTACCGGCCCTTGCAAGGCCGTCTTGTCTCTACTATTATATCATATTTGACAAGGAAACCCTCACCAGTTGGTTTGCTGACAGGACAAGCACTTCAAGAAAAGCACTCTGACGACTTAATTGTAGTACCACAAGTGCTTTACTGAAATTTTTCAAAACATCTATAACGATTGATAGACTACTTAGCAACATCATCTCATCAGCAAGAGAGCTGCTGGTGGAGGACTATAACAAGAGATACTCACATGATATTCTGCGGTTCATAGTCAATGCTCACCCTCAAATCCTTATTGGTCTTGTCTTGAGTCAGGTCAAGGAGTTGATTAAGAGCGTCTTGGAGCTTGGGTTCTTGTTTGAAGGTCAGTAGCAACTGGTAATGGTAAAGGTTGTGGGTTCTGGAGACAGCTTTTGGGACAGGACCCAGATACCTGACTTGATCAGACAGGTGAGTTTTGAGCAGGTCCAGAAAAGCATAGCTGGCCTTAATGACTGCCTGCTCGTCCTTGTGGGAAATGGTCAGGGCAACGGTGTAAAAATAAGGTGGGTAGCCCAGCGCCCGTCGTATACCCATCTCGTAACGGTAAAATCCCTCGTAATCGTGATGTTTGGCAAAGGTAATGGCATAGTGATCGGGGTTGTAGGTCTGGATGATGACCTCCCCAGCCTTGTCCGCCCGACCAGCCCGACCAGCCACCTGGGTCAAGAGTTGGAAGGTCCGCTCGGATGCCCTAAAATCAGGCAGGTTGAGCGAGGTATCTGCATTTAAGACCCCGACCAAGGTCACATTCGGGAAATCCAGTCCCTTAGCAATCATCTGGGTCCCCAATAAAATGTCTGCTTTCCCATTGCCAAAAGCTTCTAACAGTTTCTGGTGACTACCTTTTTTCTTGGTTGTGTCCACATCCATCCTGAGAACTTTGGTTTCTGGAAAGAGCTGTTCCAGCTCATCAGCAGCCTTTTGCGTGCCTGTCCCGTAGTAGGAGATGGAGGCACTCTGACAGTTCGGACAGGTTCTGGGAATACCCTTGGTAAAGCCACAGTAGTGGCAGTTCATGGTGCGAGTGGTCATGTGTAGGGTCAGGGAGATGTCACAGTTGACACAATTATCCACATAAGAACAATCCCGACACATGACAAAGCTGGAGTATCCCCTGCGGTTGAGGAGAAGCACCACCTGCTCACCCTTGTTCAAGCGGTCACGGATCTTTTCGACCAAAGGCGGCGTAAAATTGCCCATCTCCTGCTGACCGATATAATCCCTAAAATCAACGACCTCCACCGTCGGAATGACCGCTAAGGGGTTAGCACGTTCGGTCAAGGTCAAGAGCTGATAAACCCCTTTGCTAGCACGAGCTCGTGATTCGATGGCGGGTGTCGCTGATCCGAGCACCAGAGCAGCCTTATGGTATTTGGCACGTAGCACCGCCACGTCTCTAGCGTGGTAGCGAGGGTTGGATTCTTGCTTATAGGTCGCCTCATGCTCCTCATCGATGATGATGGCTCCAATATTCTCTAAGGGAGCAAAAATAGCAGATCGGGCACCGACGACGACCTTAGCCTGTCCACGGCGGATTTTCAGCCATTCGTCGTACTTTTCCCCATCCGATAGCCCGGAGTGCATGATGGCCACCTGTCGACCAAAACGCGAGATAAAGCGACTGGTCATCTGTGGGGTCAGGACAATTTCAGGCACAAGGACAATAGCAGTTTTGCCCATCTTCAAGGTCTGGTCGATGATGTGGAGATAGACCTCGGTCTTACCAGACCCAGTCACCCCCTCTAGCAAAAAGGGTGAGCTCTCTTGACCGATGGCAGCAGTTACTGCGGTAACTGTCTCTTGTTGCTGGCTGTTGAGCTGGATAAACTCGGTCTGTTTGACCCCTTCAAAATAGACCCGACTACGACTCTCCTCGCGCTCAGTCACTAGCAGCACCCCTTGCTCTATAAACCAGTTAACCACAGCAGGCGAGAAGGTCTTATTGAGGTCACTGACCTTACCGTCATCTGGGTGTTTAGTTAGAAACTCAGCCAGCTCCAACCGTTTTGTTGCTCTTGAGGAAATAGCTGAGCGGTCGAGCTGGTCAAGATTGACCTGATAGTAGCGGACCGTTTTGATCTGCTTTTTATCTGTTGCCAGATAGACAACTTCAGCTTGACCAGTCTTAACCAGGTCTTTGACCTGAACCTGCTGGTCAGCAGTCAACTCTGCCAGCCTCATCTCTTTTTTCCCAGTTGGGAAAAGGTCTGAAACAAGATCAATCGAGGTAAGCTTGACCACCTTGTTATAAGCTGAATTGAGAAGGCTGGGCAGCATGGCTTTAAGCAGACTGATTTTATAAGAAAAGACTGTCCGACGCAAAGCGTCAGCCAAATCCAACTGTTCCTGATTGAGGACAGGCTCTAAATCCAAGACTGCTAGAACAGGCTTTAACGTCATGTCCTGATTAGCTATTTCTTCAAAACCAACCACAAAGCCTTGCAAGGGACGGTTTGTCGCTCCAAAGGGAACATGAACCCGTGAGCCAACTGCAATCAGAGCCACCAGCTCGTCAGGAACCAAGTAAGAGTAAGGCTGGTCGGTCTGTTTAAGTGGCAAATCGATGATAATCTGGGCAATTTTTGGCATGATGTGATACGGAAAAATCTAAGATTGGGGACAACCTTAGATTTTTTCTCCTTCTTCTTTTTCTTTTGCGATTTGTTCCTTGATTTTACGCTCTTCCTCTTCACGTTTGAGGCGTTCTGCTTCGATACGCGCCAGCACAGCTGCCCGTTTAGCATCTGGCTCTGGGTGAATGGTCACGAGACCCGCTTCAATTTCTTCCAAAGCACGCAGGGTTGATTTGACAGAGCTGAAACTTTTAGTCGTTGGCCTGGCACCCGCTTCAAGTTCGTGCGCTCGCTTGGCTTGGAGAACGCAAAGGGAGTATTTTGATGGCACCTTGTCCAGCAAGGTATCGATAGAAGGTTTTAACATCATATATCATAATCTCTTTTCTGTAAATATCGGAAAAATAGCAGAGCTAAACAAGTCTGAATCGACGATTAGCACTTATTCAGTATCTTTGCTGTTGTCTCACTTTGACCAAGGGCCTACTAGAGACAGCAGTTAGTTAGGCGAGGAGAGGTGGCGTATTCCTTTGACCAATTCCAGCAATGAGCAAAAACAACTTAAATGTCATTGATCATGTCATTGTAGTGACCGATGCAACGCTCTACGCGGAAATGCTCAACTTCAATAATTTTCTTAACCCGTTCAGCAGCCAGATGAACTTCATCGTTAACCACTGCGTAATCGTATTCTCGCATGAGGGCAATTTCCTCTTTGGCTCGTGCGATACGTTGGGCGATGACGTCTTCTGAGTCAGTCCCTCGACCGACCAGACGGTCTTGTAATTCTTCTAAATCAGGCGGTGTCAAAAAGATAAAGACCCCATCTGGCACCTTTTTCTGAACTTGAAGCGCCCCTTGGACCTCGATTTCGAGAAAAACGTCTATGCCCTTGTCCAAGGTTTCATTGACGTAGGTCAAGGGTGTGCCGTAGTAATTACCGACGTACTCTGCATACTCCAACATTTGACCGTTACGAATGAGCTCCTCAAACTCTTCGCGCGTGCGGAAGAAATAATCAACACCGTCAACCTCCCCAGGTCGTTGGGGACGAGTCGTCATCGAAACAGAGTAGGCAAATTTATTATCTGGGCTTGAAAAAATGGCTTCCCTTACTGTGCCTTTCCCGACACCGGATGGACCAGAAAAGACAATCAGCAATCCACGTTCAGACATGATAGGCTCCTTTTATGTTCTTCCCTCTAGTTTAACAGATAGAGGCTAAATTGGCAAGTAGGTTACTCTTTTCACACGACAAACGCATGAACCTCTGTTTGGTGTTTTATCCTTCCTCCTCCCTTTTTTGACTAGATGAGTTTTCTCAAATATTGATCAAAAGCCAAACTAAGGTGAAA
>NZ_JBGTZA010000034.1:0-18866 GCF_041807805.1 Streptococcus sp. E29BA | reverse complement strand
ACCAAACACCTATGGTTAAGCGAGTTATCGCTTAACAAAAACACTTTATAAAAAGTGTACAGAAAAGGGGTGCCTTTTCAGGTTTTACATGTTTTGTGGAATAGCTTTGTTTTAATCGTAAATTCACTATGAAAATAAAAATTTTGAGCTGACAAATGTTGTCGTACGCGGTAAATTAATAGTAAATGGTAAAGGAGGCTGAATATGTCTGAGCAATATAATGATTTGTATAATCAATTAGATAATCTTTTGAGTAACGGGTTTACTTCACAAGACCAATATGAGGTGTATCTCGAACTAAAAAGATACTATGAGACTTCAACAGGTGATTTGGATTTTTCGATTCGAGAGTTAGTAGGTCAGCTGTAGGTTATCATGACGAATCGTGAGTATTTCTTTCCAAACTTGGATGAGGCTGTGAGGATAGAGTATTTTGATTTGGTGCAACGACTGGAAGCATTTAGTTCATCAAAAGCAGCCTACTACCGAAGGTGTCTGCTTCAGTACTAAAAAGGTTAGCAGTGTGCTTTCCTTTTTTATTTCTTAATAGTCAAGTAAAAACAATAAAAACTTGACAAGAAATAAAAGTTTTGTCATACTTAAAGTGAGGTAAAACAAATGAAACAAATTACAAAAATTAAGGAGTACATCAAGGAACTTCCAGAAAAAGAATTGATTTTTGCCAGTGAGCTTTTCCAACGGATTGCCAGTAAGACGGCTATTTCTGAAGAAAATTTTTATAAGGTATTGGAGAGGATGGTATCAAATCAGGAACTTGCTCGAATAAGTAAAGGGGTCTATACGCGACCACAACAAACGAGATTTGGTTTGGTATTGCCTACCGAAAAGGAAATCGTTGACCAGTTTATTGAAAATGAGAAGGGGATGGTCGTGGGCTATCAGCTCTTTAACCAACTTCAATTGACGAGTCAAATTTCTAAGCAGTATCATATTTTAACCAACAACAGTCATCAAAAGTCCACCATTCAAAATATTTCTATCAAACAATCAAAACTGACCTTCACCCACTCTGTCAGAGAAACTTTGGCTATGTTGGAAGTTTTATCGGTGGTAGATAATTTGCAGGATCTTGATGAAAAGCAGTTTATTAATTACTGTGAATATTTTGCAAAAAATTCTTTTCAAGATCACGTTTTAGATTTGATTTTGAGTGAGCATCGGTATAAAAAAAGTACGCTCTATTTCTTGAAGTTGATATTGGATTCTTATCATATTCCCAATACTGTTCATCAGTATTTGTCAACCTTATCAAAATACAAAGAACCGAAGGTGGCTTACTATGAAGTTGCATAAGGATAAAGAGGCATTTGAAACTTTGTCTCAAGTCGTTAGTAAGTGGCGTCATATCCCATTAGATGCCGTGAAACGAGATTACCTAATTGTTTTGATACTACAGCAATTGTCCCAGAGTGAATTTATGGAGAGTTGTGTCTTCAAAGGTGGGACCTCGCTGAGTAAATGTTATCCTGGAACGATTGAACGTTTCTCAGAGGATATTGATTTAACATTTTTGAATACTGAGCTTAGCGAGAAACAAAAAGATAGGGCTCTTAAGAAAATCGAGGAAGTGCTGTGGTCTGGCTTGTCTATTCAAAAGTTACCTGATGAAAGGAGTAAGGTGGCTAAAAGTTCTCTCGTCTGGTTAGATGACATTGGGTCAGATTATCGGATTAAACTAGAAATAGGGAGCACTATTAGACCAGAACCAAGTCAAAAGATGACACTCCAAACCTATATCCAAGATTATTTAGAAGAAAATGGTATGTTTGATGTCATCGAAGAATTTGAACTTGAACTCATTGAAGTCAATGTTTTGGATATTACACGAACATTTTTAGATAAGGTTTTGGCTGTTAAACGACACGCTTTCAATCAAGACTTATTGAGGAAGGTGCGGCATATTTATGATGTGGTGAAACTTTTTGAGCATCCAGAAGTTCAGAACTTTTTATCAGATGAGGCAGCGTTTAAGGAATTGCTTCATCTTACTAAGAGGACAGATCAGTTCTATATTGGAAAGCGAAAAAATCATATTGAGGATTATAATCCTGATACACCATTTGCTTTTGAGAATTGGAAGTCTTTGTTTATTGCGCCTGATATTCGAAAAAATTATGAAAGCTTACATGAGGAATTACTTTATACAGAAGTTCCACAGAAATTTGATAAAGCCATTGGAGTATTTGAACAGATTGATGGTATTTTACAAAAAGTTGAAAATGATTAGCAAGTTGCTAGTCATTTTTATTTTGGGGTTTGGGGCGAAGCCACCATGTTTTCTTATCGTCGGCTGACAAACCTGTAAGGTTTGGGGTCAGCTGGCGATTAGATTTTGGGTTATTGTGGACACAATAACTGAGCTCGCCAAAAGCCGAAAAGCGAAGCGATGAGGCTTTTAGGAAGACCCCCGTATCTGATACGGTATCGGGTTAGACCCGATAGAGGCAACTAGAGAAGGAGTATAACGAGATGACAGACCACTATCGCATTATCCGTAAGGAAATCAATCTGACACCAGAGGAGCTGCGGCAGATTCAGGAGCTGATGAGGCAAGAACACGCAGAGCAATTCTCCCCCTTTGTCCGTCAAAAGCTAATGGATTTAGTTGAAGGGAGGCAGTCGGTAGCTGACTGGTTTACCCTCTGGCAGTCCCAGAAGATTGAACAAATCAGCCGAGACATCTTACAGGTGACTATCATGGCCGAACAGACCCAGCGGGTCACGGCAGAGCACTTGCGAATTATCCTAACCTGTGTGCAAGAGCTGATGGCTGAAGTCGAGAAGGCTATCCCACTCAGTCCAGATTTTCGTGACAAGTACATGGGAGGTTAGATATGGAAAATCGTTACCGCACTAACCTCAAAAAAGTCTTTCTAACGGACCAGGAGTTAGCAACTCTGAATAATCGTATTGGACAGAGTGGCTGTAAAAATTTCTCTGCTTATGCTAGAAAGGTGCTGCTCAATCCCAATATGACCTTTCTGACCATTGATACCAGTAACTATGACGACCTGGTCTTTGAACTGAAGCGTATCGGAAATAATCTCAATCAAATTGCACGGACTGTCAACCAAACTCATCTTCTAACGTCAAGCGACTGTGAGTTCTTGGTACAGGGCATTGGTCAACTCATCAAGGAAGTGGAGAAGGACTTTAACATCAAGTGCCAGCAGCTGAAGGAGTTTTATGGTTGTCACTAAGCACTTTGCGGTGCATAGCACCAAGTACCGCAAGAGTCTCATCAAGTACATCCTCAATCCAGAAAAGACGAAGCAGCTGAAGCTGGTCTCTGATTTTGGCATGAGCAATTACCTGGACTTTCCCAGCTATGAGGAATTGGTGGAGATGTATCAGGCTAACTTGACCAACAATGATCGGCTCTATGATTCAAGAAACGACCGTCAGCAACTCAAGCAAACGAAAATCCATGCCCACCACCTGATTCAATCCTTTTCCCCTGATGACAAGCTCACACCTGAAGAGATTAACCGTATTGGCTATGAGACCATTAAAGAATTAACAGGTGGGAGTTTTCGTTTTATTGTTGCGACCCACGTTGATAAGGACCATATCCATAACCATATCTTGATTAACGCCGTGGATAAGCAGTCAGACAAAAAACTCAAATGGGACTATGCCCAGGAGAGAAACCTTCGTCTGATTTCAGATCGCATTGCCAAAGAAGCTGGAGCAAAAATCATCACCCCTAATCGTTATTCGCACGAACAGTTTGAAACCTACCGCAAGACCAATCACAAGTTCGAACTCAAGCAGCGACTCTATTTTCTCCTGGAGAACAGCAAGAGCTTTGAGGACTTTGTGTCCAAGGCTCCTGCTCTAAACTTGACGATAGATTTCTCTCGCAAACACGCACGCTTTCTGATGACTGACCGAGACATGAAGCAGGTCATTCGCGGTCATCAGCTGGATAAGCGACAGCCCTACACCGAGGATTATTTTCGGGAGCAGTTTGCGAAACGAGGTATTGAAGAGCGACTGGAGTTTCTTTTACCCAAGGCTAGGAGCCTGGAGCATTTGGTTAAAATGGCAGAGCAGCTGAACCTGATCAGTTCTCCCAAACAGAAACACGTTGTCTTTACTTTATCAGAGAATGGCAGGAGCATAGCCATAAAAAATGAGAAGCTGAGTGCCAAGTGTCTTTACGATGTCCAGTTTTTTGAAGAGTATTTTGATAACAGAGACATCATACCAGACCCTGACTTGGCTAACCTACCCTCAGATTTTAAGAATTATCAAGAAGAGCAGGACCAGGACAAACTTCCTAGTGAGGAACTCTTGACAGCCTATAAGGATTTCAAGGAGAAGCGAGATAAGATTCACGAGTTTGAAGTTGTCCTAGCAGACCACCAGATTGACAAGCTGGTCAAGGACGGCATCTTTATCAGGATGACTTATGGCGTCAAAAAAGACGGCTTGGTCTTTATTCCAAACCGTAACTTAGATATTCATGAGAGCGAACAGGGCAAGTCCTACCATGTCTTTATCCGAGAGACTGCTCAATTTTTCATCTACAATAAAGCGAACTCTGATTTCAACCGCTATATGCGAGGACGTGAAATAATCCGTCAGCTAACTCACGACAGCAAGCATATACCTAAACGCAGACGACCAACCACGACCAGCCTCAAAGAGAAAATAGCAGAGCTTAATCTTTTGATTGACCTGGATACTGACAATAAATCCTATCAAGAGATTAAGAACGAAATGATTCAGGATATTGCTCAACTGGAGTTTATGATTACGGATTATCAGGATAAACTTGCTTACCTTAACAAGGTGGCGGAAGTGTTACTAAATCTTAATAACGCAGACCCAGAAAACCGAAGGCTAGCCCGGTATGATTATGCCAAGATAAATCTGACGGGGGTCACTACACTTGAAGATGTGGCTCATGAGATAAAACATTGCCAAGAAGAGCTAGGTAAATTGATAGATGATTATGAATATGAAGTGAGACGTGTGGAGAAGTTTATGAAGAGCATTGACAGAATGAAACGTAGTCAGAAAAAAACATTTTAGTACAAAATGATTATTTAGATATCCTATAAATAAAATAACTAATTTAGTACTGTTACAAAAAATTTACCAAATACTTTAAAATCCTTTACATGAAGTTGATAGAAACAATTTGCTAAAAGTATTATTATTTCAAGGGAGGGTTCAACAATTATGTAGGTACGTGCAGGAATGAATATATTGAACCTTTGTATTTTTTAGAAACATTATTAAGAAAAAATTTTTTATAAAAAACTTGACACGTTCCAAAAAATCGCTTACAATAATCTTGTAAACAAATAAAGGAGGAAGTCAGATGAATCTTTTACAGAAATATCGAGAAGAAAGGGGGGTGCTAATTGCGGTTCACCGTGGAACAAATGGCGGTAACGTTATCCAAAATACGACCAAGGCTTACCTGAATGCTATTCGACATAAAGGTGATATGGTTGAAGTTGACGTTGTCCGTTCTATTGATGGTGAATTCTTCGCTTTCCATGATGGTCAAGAAAAACTGGTCTTTGATATGAATATTGATCTCCGTCTCTTGCCTTCAGAACAAATTAAAGGTCTACCTTGCTTCAACTCGCTTGCTGAGCCAGTTGACCAAAGGTTAGAGACGATTGAGGAAGTTCTTACCAATCTTGAAGGTAAGAGCCTAATCAACATTGATCGTAGTTGGTTCTATTGGGACACGTTCCTTGATAAACTTAAAACCTATAAGTCATTAGATCAAGTCTTGCTTAAAGCACCAGCAAAAAGAGAGTTGCTGGAGCAATTGCGAAATTCTGGGCTAGATGTTATGTTTATGCCAATCGTCAAAACGGTTGAAGAACTAGAGTTGGTTCTAAACTTTGGAGGTATCAACTTAGTTGCAGTCGAATTGATTTTTGAAGATTTAGACTCAGAATTAGTTAGTCCTGCCACTATGCAACGACTTCGTAATAAAGGCATTCTCACTTGGGTAAATGCTCTACGTCTAAACGACACCATCGTACTGGCTGCAAGAATTGATGATGAAGTAGCTCTGTTTGATAATGGGTATTCTTGGATCAAATTAGTTGAACTTGGTTTTGATATTATTCAAACAGATTGGCCATATTTATTGTATTCTTGCTTAATTGAAAATAACTACAAAAAAATTATTAAATAGGAGAAATTCTCATGAAACACTTTAAAAAACTTTGCATGTTAGCTAGTGCGGCAATCTTGTTGACTGCTTGTGGTACATCTAAATCAGCTGAGCCAGCTAAGGGAAGTGCTCCAGCTGAAATTGACTACTCCCAAGAGATTGTCATCTATTCTAACTCAACAACTGATGGCCGTGGTGATTGGCTTAAAGAAAAAGCTGCTGAAAAAGGCTTTAAAATTTCTTACGTTGACATCTCAGGTGGTGAATTGGCTGACCGCTTGATTGCAGAGAAAAACAATGCGATTGCTGATATGGTATTTGGTTTGAACAACTTGGAGTTCAACCGTATCAAAGATGAAAAACTTCTTGTTAAATACAGTCCAGAGTGGGCAAATGAAGTAGATGCTACACTTGGTGATGCTGACGGCTACTATCACCCAATTGTTGTTCAACCATTGGTACTGATTGGTAATGCAAAAGCTGATATGCCAAGTGACTGGACAGATTTGACAAAAGATGCTTATAAAGGTGCATACGGTATCTCTGGCTTGAACACAGGTACTTCTAAAAATATCTTTGCAAGTATCGTTAGCCGCTATGCTGACGAAAAAGGTGATTTGGGTATCTCTGACGAAGGTTGGGAAGTAGCTAAGAAATACATTCAAAACGCACATACTTACGCACAGGGTGAAGATTATATCTCTGCTCTTATCGATGATAGCACCCCATTGAACTACAGCATGATGTGGGGTTCAGGCGTTCTTCAAAACGAAGCTGAACGTGGCTATAAATTCCAAGTTATGAGCCCTAAAGTAGGTGTTCCTTACGTCACTGAGCAAGTTGGTATTTTGTCAACTAGCAAGAAAGAAGCACTTGTTAAAGAGTTTATCAACTGGTTTGGTAGTGCAGAAGTTCAAAAAGCATGGAGTGATGAGTTTGGTTCAATCCCTGCTAACAAGACAGCCCTTGAAGGTGCTAAATCTGAAATTAAAGACTTTGCAAGCAGCGTTAAACCTCAAGAATTGGATTGGGAGTTCATCGGTGAGAACATTAACTCATGGGTTGAAAAAGCTGAGCTTGAATTCGTAGAATAGTAACATTTAGAAGTGAGGAGAGGTGTATATGATTACCTTTAACGATATACAAATCAAATATGCAGATTTTATTGCGATTGACAATTTGAATTTAGAAATCAAGGAAGGGGAGTTCTTTACATTTCTCGGACCAAGTGGTTGTGGTAAATCAACAACCTTGCGTACCTTAGTGGGGTTCATCAACCCCTCTAAGGGTACCATTCATGTTAATGGTAAGGACATCACGAATTTAGATCCAGAAAAACGTGAGATTGGTATTGTTTTCCAAAGTTATGCCTTGTTCCCTACAATGACAGTTTATGATAATATTGCATTTGGTCTGAAAGTTAAGAAGATTTCTCCTGAAATCATTAAAGCCAAGGTTCATGAGGTTGCTAAAAAAATCAAGATTTCTGATGAGCAACTGAAGCGTAATATTTCAGAGCTCTCCGGTGGACAGCAACAACGTGTTGCTTTAGCAAGGGCTCTGGTCTTAGAACCTAAGATTTTATGTTTGGACGAACCCCTGTCAAACTTGGACGCCAAATTGCGTGTTGATCTGCGTTTAGAGTTGAAGCGACTTCAAAAAGAGTTGGGCATCACAACGCTCTATGTCACTCACGACCAAGAAGAAGCCTTGACCTTATCTGATCGTATTGCGGTCTTTAACAATGGTTTCATTGAACAAGTTGGTACACCATATGAAATTTACAATCAGTCTAAGACAGAATTTGTATGTGATTTCATTGGTGATATCAACCATCTGTCAGAGCAAACCTTGGCTCTACTTGCTAATGGATTGCCAATTTTTGAACCAACAAGTGGCTATGTCCGCTTAGAGCGTGTTAAATTGGAAAGACAATCAGAAAGTGATTTGTCTATCCAAGGGAAGATTATTGATCTGGAATTCAATGGTGTCTTCATTAAATACACTGTTGTATTGGATAATGGACAGCAAGTTAATATCATTGAAAAGAATGATGGGCATTCAAGCCATGTTATCGATGATGTCGTGACTCTATTTATCAATCCGAAAGACATTATGCAATACGGAGGTAAGTAGTATGCTCAAAGATATTAAATGGAAAGACTGGTTACTACGGATAGGTGTTCTGTGGTTACTGGTAGCATTCATCATTTATCCAAATATCGGACTTCTGACAAATGTCTTTTTCAAAGATGGTGAGTTTTCTTTACGAGCCTTAGATAAGATTATGAGTTCAGAGCGTGCTCTTAATAGTATTGCTAACAGTTTTAAATTAGCCATTTCTATGGTAGTAACTGTTAACCTGGTTGGTACTCTCGTCGTTCTCTTGACAGAGTATTGGGATATCAAGGGAGCCAAAGTTCTCAAGCTTGGGTATATGTCTTCTTTGATTTACGGGGGTATCGTTCTCGCTACTGGCTATAAATTTGTTTATGGCAGTAATGGACTGATTACCAAGTTGTTGCTGTCTGTATTTCCTAGTATGAATCCAGATTGGTTTCATGGTTTCGGAGCAGTTTTGTTTATTATGACTTTCGCTTGTACTTCAAACCATATCATGTTCTTGACGAATGCTGTTCGTAGTGTTGACTACCACACTATTGAGGCTTCTCGAAACATGGGTGCGAAACCAATGACCGTATTCTTCAAAGTGGTGTTGCCGACATTCAAGCCGACTTTGTTTGCCTTAACCATTTTGACATTCTTAACTGGTTTGTCAGCAGTTTCTGCCCCACTTATCGTAGGTGGTAAAGAGTTTCAAACGATTAACCCCTTGATCATCAGTTTTGCAAAATCAAATGGTTCACGTGACCTTGCAGCCTTCCTGGCCATTATGTTGGGTTTGGCAACAATCTTATTGTTAACCTTGCTTAACAAGGTAGAAAAAGGCGGTAACTATGTCTCTGTGTCAAAAACAAAAGCTGGTCTGAAAAAACAAGTTATCACATCTCCAGTTTGGAATGCCATTGCTCACATTGTTGCCTACGTGCTATTTGTGATCTATATGCTACCAATTACCCTGGTTGTCCTATATTCCTTCACGGATGCATTGACCATTAAAACTGGTAACTTGAGCTTATCTAGCTTCACTTTGGCAAACTATCAAGAGCTGTTCTCTAACGCGGAGTTCTTTAAACCTTATCTTGTAAGTTTGCTTTATGCGGCATTAGCAGCCTTTGTAGCTACTGTAATTGCAATTGTTATTTCAAGAATTGTTCATAAGAACACTTATAAATTCGATAAATTCTTTGAGTATGGTGCTTTAATCCCTTGGATTTTACCAAGTACACTGATTGCACTTGGCTTGATGTTTACCTTTAATGAGCCTCGTTTGATTGTATTTAACCAGGTTCTGATTGGTACCTTAGGGATGATGCTTATTGCTTACATTATCCAAAAACTTCCGTTTTCCTATCGGATGATTCGAGCAGTATTCTTTAGTATTGATAGTGATATGGAAGAAGCCGCTCGTAGTATGGGAGCATCTAGCTTCTACACTATGGTAAAGGTCATCATTCCGTTTATTATGCCAGTTGTGCTCTCTGTTATGGTACTAAACTTTAACTCACTATTATCGGATTATGATTTATCGGTATTCCTCTACCATCCTCTCTTTAGACCACTTGGTGTTGTCATTAAATCTGCAACTGACGAGACAGCTACCGTCAACGCTATCGCAATGATGTTTGTTTATTCAGTTATCTTGATGATTATGTCAGCCTCTGCCCTTTATCTTAGCCATCGTTTCAGAACTCAAAAAGGAACGAAACGTTAATGGGTGAGTTGGGAGATTTGACTCTACCTACGATTTTAATTAGGGTGACTTTATCAGTCGTTCTAGGTGGAATCATAGGATTTGAACGAGGAGTTAAAAACCAGGCGGCCGGAATTCGTACCTACATTCTTGTTTGTTTAGCTTCAGCTATGGTGATGATGACGAATCAATACATTGTTCTTAAACATGGCTCAGGCGATCCTACACGAATGGGTGCACAAGTTATTAGTGGCTTAGGATTTCTAGGTGCTGGAACAATATTAGTAACAGACAACCAAAAAATTCGAGGTCTAACAACAGCAGCAGGCCTTTGGGCTTCTGCTGTTGTTGGACTAGCTACTGGTATTGGCTTCTACTCAGGTGCCCTCATTTCAACTGTTGCTTTAATAGGTATCATGACCCTATTTGCCCCCCTAAAAGATTACTTAAATAGTAGATCTAAAATTGCAGATTTCCATATTATTTTTAACTCGTTAGAGGGCTTTAATCGTCTCCTTATCTTTTTAAGCACCTCTGATATTAAGATTCTGGATATGCAAAATGGGCTTAGTCATAGTGACAAGAAGAAAGGGATATACCAAGAAGAAGCCAGTCAAGTTTCCTGCTATCTGTCCCTAAAACTTAATGAATCGTTTGATCATTTAAAATTGATGGAAGATTTATCTAGGATACCAGGTGTAATTTATTTAGAGGAATTGAAATAAGGTGTTGTCTAGACAGCACCTTATTTTATAAAGTGACTACGAAAATTCAGTGTATTTTGGTAGAATGGTAAGTGAAATAATATTGCTGTAAAGTGAAAAAAGAGGTGTGGAATGAATTTAGTCTTTGATTTTGGAAATGTGATTATTGAGTGGGACAAGGAAGTATTTTTGAAGACTTTATTACCTGATGATGAATCACGTTGTCGAGTAGATACTGCTATTTTTGGTTCAGGGTTATGGGAAGAGATGGATGCCGGACTGTATACTGTTGAAGAAGTTGAAAATAAAGTTAATGAGGAATTATCACATGAATTTGAGGAAGAAGTTCATCAAATCATGTGGTATTGGTATCGTTATGTCAGATTCTATGATGATGTTGTTAAAAAAATGGCTTCATTAAAGCAACATGGACATCAGCTATACATTCTTTCCAATACTTCTCAATTATTTTATCCGTGTATGGAAGAACGAGCACCAGAACTCGCATCAATTTTGGATGGTAAAATTTTATCTTATGAGGTTAAGCAATCCAAGCCAGCACCTGAGATTTATCGAACGTTATTGACTACATTTGGTCTTGAACCCAGTCACACTTATTTCTTTGATGACTTAGAGAAGAACCTTGAGGCTGCCCGAGATCAAGGAATAAATACTTATCAGGTAACAGATATATCATTATTTTTAGAGTATTTGGATGGTTTTTTAAATTAAGAGGCTAAGTTATGGTTACTATTAAAGATATCGCTCGTGAGGCTGGAGTGTCACATGGTACAGCATCAAATGTCTTAAATAAACGAGGAAATGTTCGAGCTTCAAAAATTAAGTTGGTAGAAGAGGCGGCAAAGCGTCTGGGGTACCAATTAAATTCACAAGCTCAGGTCTTGAGAAAAGGATTGTCAAAAAAAGTCTGTGTTTTTATTCCGTATTTTGGTCGTTTTCATTACACAGACCTCATTGATTTTCTAGTGACCTTTGATAGTGATGATTATGATATTGAATTAGTTTATTTCAAAAATCAGATTGATTTAGATGAACGGATTTTAAAGATTAGTTCACTTTTACCCCTTGCTGTGGTTTGTGTTGGGCTTGAGCCGACACGTGTGACAGACTTGGAGAAACAAGGAACTAAACTCCTTCTCGTTGATACCGAGAACTATGCTGGCATTAACTTTGATAGTGACCGTATCCAAGCACTTGTGTTAAATTTTTTAGAAGCTCGTTCCAATGGGATTGTTACACTCATCAGTCCCTATGCAGGTTTTTCTCTCTTTGAGAAACTGCATCGAACGTTGCTTAAGTCAGATTTCAGAGTACGATTGTTGACAGATTCTGACAATAACAATTTTGTGATGACGTACTCAAAATTGTCTCATTTAACGGCTAATGACACCTTAGTTGTCTCTGATAGGAAGGTTGCTAAGGAACTAAACGATTTATTTGATTGGTTTGGGAAAACAAATAGGCCTCATATTTTAGTTTTAGGTTGCCGTGATATCATCGGGCAGCATAATACCTCTTATTTGAAATTAGATTATAAATTAGTTGCGAAGCGGGTACTAACTGCTCTGGAGACTAATGATTATTCTCTTATTGAGCTTAAAGGTATTGAGAGTAATAATGAGGAAATTTGTCATAAAGTTGCTTTAACCCTAACTCTTGCAATCGTTGAATCACCCATGTCAAATGCCATTAAGGTACTTGTGGAAAAATACAAGACCCTGACAGGCATTACTATTCAGATTGAAGAATTCACCTATCAAGAATTGCTTGCCAACTTATCAAATCGAGAATTTTTGAATCGAGTTGATTTAATCCGTGTAGACATGGCCTGGTTACCAAATTTTGCCGAAACAATTTTTCGGGAGGTGACAAATCAGGAGATCGCACAGTTAATCAACAGTAAGTTGATGTCTGATATTGCCTTAGAGTATAGCTATCAGTCCGATAGGCAATACACTTTCCCATTCGATATCTCCAGCCAAGTCTTAGTTTATCGGAAAGATCTATTTGATAATACGTTGCTCCAGCGGCAGTTTTACGAGAAGTTCAAAAAACAATTGGATGTGCCAAAAACTTTTGAAGAGTTTGATCGCGTGTCGTCTTTCTTTAGTAAGTCTTTCAACAAAGATTCGCAGACTGATTTCGGCCATACACTAGCATTTAAGACCCCTATCGTTGCAACATGTGACTTTATGCCAAGATATAGAGAAAAGTTATTAAAGAATAATATGGACTTATCTGTTATCAATGAGGCATTTAAAGACTACAAAAATAGCGTGACATTTACTAACGGTAAACTAGATTTATGGTGGGAAGATCATGTTAGACATTTACGTCTAGGTCATACCGCAATGGAAATCGTCTTTTCAAACTATATCTCACCACTGTTCTCAGGATCAGAAAAACATGATGTTACCTACCAATTTGATATTGCCAGTGTTCCAGGTAAACAAGCGATGACCGGAGGTGGTTCTATTGGCATTAGTAGATTCTCCGCTCAGGTCACTCACTGCTTAAACTTTTTAAATTGGCTGTATTCTCCAGAGGTTTCTCGTCTATTGGCCTACCTTGGGGGTGTACTTCCTGTAGAAACAGTTATTGGGGACACTAATCTTGGGCAAATGTATCCATGGTTTGAGAATTTTAAGGAGACCTTCAGTCAGGGTAGTAGAAGTAACTGGCATGATTTTGTTACTGATTTAGATTTTGAAAATATATTAGGACAAGAGTTAATTGAGAGATTTTCTGAATGAAATAGTGGCAGTTAGTCTAGTGGCTAATTGCTTCTTTTTTCCAAAAAATTTCACTTTATAAAGTGAAAATCCTTTCATTGAAACCGCATATCATTCCCTTTATAATTAACTTATAAAAACAAAGTTTTTATTTAATTAAAATAAAGCAGGAGGATAATATGTCAGACGGTATTGCATTACTACTAATGTCTCATGGTAATTTTGCGAAGGCTGCAATTGATAGTGCAGAGTTGATTGTAGGTAAGCAGACCAACTTTGAGACATTAGAAGTATATACAGTTGACGATGTCGAGGTTCTAAAAGAAGAGATGCTTCAAAAGATTTCCTCGTTGGATACAACTAAAGGACTGGTTGTTCTTACGGATATTATCGGAGGAACTCCAATAAATTTAGCATCACAACTTTTATCTCAGGAAAAAGTAGTAGTTGTCTCAGGGTTGAATCTACCCATGCTTTTAGAAGTTCTGATGAATCGTGGACAACAAATTGAATCATTAGCTGCTGTATTAAAGACAGCTTATGACCAAGGATTTAGTGTCAGGACTAAACAAGATTTAATTGAAGAAGGAGAAGAAGATGACTATAGTCTTTAGTAGGATAGATGATCGTTTAATTCACGGTCAAGTAGTTACGACCTGGGTTAATATGCATAAGATTGAGCAAATTATTGTTTTGAATGATAAAGTTGCTGGCGACAAAACTCAAAAAAGTATTTTGACTATGGCAGCTCCACAAGGAATTTCTGTAAAAGCATTTCCTGTTGAAAAATTTGGTGAAATTATCAAAACAAACAAAATTACTAGACGAACAATGCTACTATTTACGACTAGTGAAGATGTATTAAGAGCTTACGAAGCTGGTGTTCCAATTCCTTCTCTTAATGTGGGTGGAATGAGGTTCCAAGAAGGTAGGGAGAAGCTAACTAAGTCAGTTGCTGTTACACCTTCCGAGAAGGAAGCATTCAAGAAATTATTGGAAAACTCAGTGGAAGTAACAATTCAGATGGTTCCAAACGACGAAAAAATTAGATTAGAGGAGGTCATTTTATGATTCAGGCATTACTAATTGCAGCGTGGGCTGGTCTATGTGCAATTGATGATATTGGTACTCAAATGTTGAGACGTCCCTTGCTGATTGCTCCCGTTATCGGCTTGATAATGGGAGATGTACAAACATCATTACTCATTGGTGCTTCACTAGAAGTTATGTGGATGGGTATCGGTAACGTTGGAGCTTATTCAGCACCTGACATCATTTCAGGTACTGCAATCGGGACGGCATTAGGTCTTGCATCAGGTGGTGTTGCGACTGCTGTAGTAGTTGCGGTTCCAGCTTCTCTATTAGCTCAACAATTACTCGTACTATATCGTTCAAGTATTGTTTATTTGAATCCAATCGCTGAAAAAATCGCAGAGACTGGTGACTTTAGTAAAGTTTATCGTATTAACTATATTCCAATGGTAATTGCCTTCCTTATTCGTGCAGTTCCAACTTTCATTGCTGTATATCTCGGTGCTGGTATAGTAGACCAAGTTGTTGCTGCACTTCCAAAAGAAATTATGTCAGGTCTTTCAGTAGCAGGTAAGATTATTTCTGCTGTGGGTATTGGTCTCTTGATGCTGATGATGTTGAAAAAAGCTGAGCTTTGGACATTCCTAATCGCTGGTTTTGCTCTAGCAGTTTATCTGCAGCTTTCAGTTTTACCAATCACTCTAATCGCTTTACCGATTGCTTTGATTTACGACTTGGCAACTCAAAAAGCTCAAGTTAAAGAAGTTGTCGGACAAATTGATAATGATGAGGAGGACTATGATCTATGAGTAACAAAATTACAAAGCAAGATTTAAACAAAGTATTTTGGAGAATGCAATTACTAAACGTAACTAATAACTTCCAATCAATGCAAGCTATTGGTTTCTTGTCAAGTTTCACACCCATTCTTGAGCGTTTGTACAAGGATAAGCCAAAAGAGTTGCGTGTGAAAGCTATGAAGCGCCATCTTGAATTCTTTAACAGTCATGTTAACTCAGATGCCTTGATTCTTGGAATTGCAGCTGCCGTGGAAGAAACGACAACTGAAGATCAGAAGGATACTGTAACTGGTATCAAAACTGGCCTAATGGGACCACTCGCAGGTATTGGTGATAGTGTATTGAAATTCACTTGGTTACCAATTTGCGGAAGTATTGGTGCAGCCCTAGCATTAAGTGGTAGTGTCCTCGGTCCGATTGTAATGTTCTTACTCTATAACTTTGTAAACATTGCGTCTAAATATTATGGTATCCACTTAGGTCACGCTAAAGGTGTAGAATTGATTGAAGGAGTAGGTGGCAATATCCTGCAACGTCTATCAAATATTGCGAATATTGTCGGTCTTATGGTTATTGGAGGACTTATTGCTTCTGTCGTTAAAGTAAATGTTATCTCTGAAATTAAGGCTGGTGACAACGTTATCCTCTTCCAAGAAATGTTTGACAAAGTTATGCCTGGGCTGTTTAGCATTCTGTTAACTTTTGTTATCTATAAAATTTTGAAGAAAACAAATGGCAAACATGCTCCACTATTGATCTTTGGAATTATGGTTATTTCTATCCTCTTGACTTATTTGAAAGTGTTAGGTTAGATTATGGCTAAAGAGTTTGAAGTGAAACAGTTTCAGAAGAATATCTACACTTTTATTAGAGAAAGTGATTCTGAAAATGGAGAAGTCGAAGTATTTCTGTTAAGTAGCTCAGACGGTGAGCCAATTAAGTTTCTAAAGAAAACTGATGATAATAAATTTGAAATTCTGCTAGAGTTAGATAGAAGACCGTATTTCCTGATTAAATCCAAGTCAGGCGAGTACAAAGTTGCTGAAAGAACTTTACCAGTGTCTGGAATGAATAATTTTAGAGATATGGGTGGTTACAAAGCTAATAACGGTAAGAGAGTAAAATGGGGGGGGGGGTTATATCGTTCTGATTATATTCACAATGCAACAGAAGATGGTTTAGAATATCTAAGACAGTTGAACTTAAAGACAATTGTTGATTATAGGAGTGATAATGAGGTGTCAAAGTACCCCAATCCTATAATTCATACAGGTGTCACGAGCTTTTAACTAGATCCATCTGCTCATGTTGCAGAGCTCGCAGCTCAATTTCAGTCTTCTAAAGAGGATGAGGACATTAACCTTATCAATAAAATAATTGAGCAACAAAAATCAGGACAATTAGTTGATCACTCAGAAGTTGTCTATTCACAATATAGAACATTTGCAGAAGGTAAAGAATCTAAAGCAGCATTTTCTAAAATGCTAACGGTTCTTGCAAATCCAAATTCACCAGCTAGTGTTCAGCATTGTAGAGGAGGCAAAGATCGTACTGGTTACGGAGCTATGCTACTCTTAGGAATTCTCGGTGTCAGTAAGGAGGATTTAATTCAAGATTATCTAATTACTGGAAAAAATCGTGAGGAACGAAATAGAGTAAAAATGGAAGGGTATAGAAAACTAACAACAGATGAAAAAGTGTTAGACCATCTCTATTCTTTTATTGATACAAAGTCAGATTTTATTGAAGCCTCTATCAATTCCATTTTTGATGGTTATGGTTCAATTGAGCAATATGCTATCTCAGAGTTAGATATTGATAAGGAAATTATCGATAGACTTAGAGAAATGTATTTAGAGTAAAATATAGGAGGATAATATCGTGGGTAAGGAAGTATTGGAGAGACTAAAAATCTTAGATAGCAAACCTAGACTTAAGGCGTTATTTATCCTCCTTTTTCGTTCGGAAGATTTTGTAACGAGTTCGTATATAGCTGAAAAGTTAAATGTAACATCACGAACAATAAAATCAGATATCAATGAATTAAAATCATGTATCCAGGATTTAGGAAGTATTGAATCCAAACGGTCATTTGGTTACAAATTGCATATCAATAATCCTAGTTATATAGAGCAAATCAAAGAGCTATTTCAGATATTTCCCTCTGTCAAGTTAGAAAATGAGAAAGATACATTTGTCTTACATATTCTTAGAAGGCTGGTATCATCTACAATACCGCTCAAAATTGAAGACTTTCAGAGTGAACTACTCACGACTAGTCCTTTGACAAGAGAATTACAGGAGGTGAAAAATCTCGTTTCGAAATATGGACTAACACTCCAGATGCGTCCGAAGTATGGTATCGAGATTGTTGGCCCACAATTTAAGAAAGTGATGCTGACAATAAGAATATATAGGTATTTTGATAGATACACTACTTATAAGTCAGGGGTACCTGACTATGAAAATTTGTTTGCTTGTTCCGATTTTGACAAGGAACTTATCCGAAAAACAATTTTAAGCTCAATTACTAAATCTCGGATAGTTTTTTCGGACCTTAATATTGAAAGATTTATCATCTATTTAATTTATTTCCGAAATAATTATTATCAGAAAAATCAGGATCTAGAACTACAACCAATAAATTTTTGTTATAAATCTACGGATGAACATAAATTGATTGTTGAAATTATTGAGAAATTAAATAGCCGTCTGTATGGATTTGTTTTCGAAAAAGAAATAATTCAGTTTTTAACTTACATTGCTGTTATAAGTACGGATTTATATAGATTCTCAGATTGTTCTAGTGAAAATTATAGTCAGCTTATTATACTTGCTCAAGAAACAAGAAACTTTATCCTTAGAGAGTTATCAGATTACTTCCGATTTGATTTCTTTGAAGATTACACTTGTTTTAAAGATACTTTGAAAATAATGCTTCCGATTAGCTTAAAGATACTGCTGAAAGTATCTGACAGTATTGATTTACGCTATAAGGATTTTAGTAGGAACGATGAGCAACCAATTTTAAGGTATTTCGTAGAGAAATTATCTTGAATCGGTTACACTAAACTAGACAGAATTTATAAAGTGTTCTACACTAAAGAAAACAGGAGAACTCTATGTCTAGAAAAANTGAATCGGTTACACTAAACTAGACAGAATTTATAAAGTGTTCTACACTAAAGAAAACAGGAGAACTCTATGTCTAGAAAAATCCGTCGTCAATTTAGTGATGACTTTAAGCAACAAATTGTTGAAAAGGGTTGCCTTTTCAAAACAAGTACACCTTAAATCGTTGGATTGCTGAAATGAGGGAACATAGAGAATTTAAGCAATTCATCATAAATCCCACTCATAAATTAGTTTTTATAAATCTTGATGGCTTTGAGGAGTTTTTACGATGGAAGCAACGAATAGCGGTCAAATAAAGGAAATCGTGCTATAATAGTAGATGGCTATTTATTCTACTAGAACTATTTCGGTTTTCTTTTTTATTTGAGAGGATGGAAGTATGTATGAATCGGTTACACTAAACTAGACAGAATTTATAAAGTGTTCTACACTAAAGAAAACAGGAGAACTCTATGTCTA
>NZ_JBGTZA010000033.1:0-21049 GCF_041807805.1 Streptococcus sp. E29BA | reverse complement strand
TCAATTGGCAGGTAGACGTCAACTGGAGCAGTTGGCTTGACGATGTTTCCATCTGTGTCAACCAGCTCGATGTCAAAAAGATCATAATCTTTTTCTCTGAGAACGCTTGGTGTTTCAGTATTTCCTGTTTCCATGTGAGTAATGCTAATACTCTCGATTTGAGCAGCAACAGTATTGTCCTGGTTACTCAGAACTGTTACCTTAACACCTGTATGTTCATCATTAACAACAGGCAGAACAATTTCTTTTGTCCCCACGCGAACCTTTTTAGATTGAGCAGGGATCTCATCTTCGCTACGGACTGGATTAGTTCCCTTAGTCTCTAAAACATCATTGACATAGATATCCTCATAAACATCTACACGACTGCCGTTAACGCCTTCTTGGTCAGTTTCTTCTTTACCTTTTTTCCAGAGTTGTATCTTCTGTACGTTCAACCGTAAAGTCAATCACAATTGTTTCACGACGCTCACGTGTCTCTGTCTTCTTGGTACCAATAACGATAACCTCAGTCGTTGGCTCAATCCGCTCAACAGAACCTGGAATGTCCTCAGTAGCTGTGACTCGACCATTGACTACAGTTTCCTTAATGCGTTTGGAAACAGAGCCGTTGGCACCAGCAGTCTCAACCTCGCGATAACCGGGGTCTTTGGTGTTATCTTCTTTAGTAACAGAAGTAAATGGCAAAGCTTCTGTCACAACACGTTCACGCGTGACAACACGTGGTCCAAAGAATGCCAACTCTCTTAACGTCAACATGGTTGGTGTCGGCTCCCCTGTCGCTCTTGACTTAGCTTCCAACAATGTCAAAACGACGCGATCGGCTTTAATCCCTGCCTCACCAAATTCATGGCTGACTTCTGCTTGCTCATAAGGCACAGCAATATCGTTAGACTCATAGACGGTCTCAGCACCTCGGAAAGCTACTACCTTATACTTGGTTAATGTGCCATTTGCATTAGTCCGCTTACTGATGAGCAGGCTGGTCAAATCAATTGGTTCGCCATCTTTTGAGCTGATGGTCACTGATTGTGGCAAGCGCCAGTCTGTCGGATACACCCCATCAATATGGTTAGAGGCCATACCCCACTTGAGCTCTGCAATGGTTGCCTTATTGCCATCAAGAAGTTTATCTGGCTCTGCACCTGGCTGCCAAGATTCTGGAGCACCAGCAACTATCTTCAAGACCTTATTGTCGATTTTAGCTAGGTTGCTGTTTTCACCAAGCACGGTCACCACATTGACACGATGTCCATCGACATTACTGATGTCGCCACTCGCCACCTCAAGCACCGTTCTGCCCTTATCTGTTGGCTGGATACGATAAGCCAGCGTTTTACCATCACGCTGCTCGATAAAGGTAGCAAGATTACCATTAGACAATAGCAGAGCTGGATTATTTGTCGGTAGGACAGACCGTTCAAAGGTAAGAAGAGCTGTTGTCTCGTCAGCAAAAGAAACACTAGCGACATTATTATCCGGCAGTTTTTGTGCCTCATTAATCAAGAAATCCCAGTTGAATTTTCGGAAATAAAGCGTGAAATCGTTCTGATCACCAGAGGCATGCTCATAAAGGATACCAAAGTCATCCCCACCTAGGTGTTGCAGTGAATTATAGGCGAATTTACCTGGTTGAATCAAGCGATGGCTCAGCCAGTTCAGTCGCCCGCCTTCTTGAACTTCAGCCACACGGACATGTCCGTCAATCCGGTCACGAGGGGAATTCCCCCAGCCAGGTCCATTTGAGTTGGCTAGAACAACGTACTCTTTGCCATCACGGACAAGATGAACAGCTGACAGTTGGACGTAATTATCTTTAACATCTTCATGACTTTCGATGTCATTTTCCCAGGTTGCGCCACCGTCTAAGCTGGTTGCTGAAGTGACCTTACCAGTCATGCTCCGCATGAACATCTTCAGTTGACCATTATTGAGTTGAACAACCGTCGCTTCTGTTTTTTGTTCACGACCATTATTCATCATCGCATGATTGAGGACTGTGCCGTCAGCCAGACGACGATTATCATTGACCGTCTCTCCTGCCTTCCAAGTGAGACCATGATCGTCAGAGTAAAAGACCATGGAAGACTGTGAACCACTTAATCCCCCAACATAGTTAGTTGCATAAGCAGGCACAATCAAGCGACCCTTATGAGGACCTGTATGTAAGGCAATACCTGTACCAAGACCGATTCCTAAGAAGTTAACATGATCTTTCTTCAAAATAGGTGTTAAGTCCTGTGGACGTGACCAAGTCCAGCCATCATCGTCACTATGAGATAACCAAACATAAGAGGCATTAGCGATACGGAAAGGTGCCTCAGTGCCCTTATGGGTTTGGAAATAGATGTTACCAAGTACGGTATCCCGACCATCCCGACGAATATCACCTAAGTTAGCATAGGCTGGGCTGTTATCCTCAAGATTAACTCGAAATTCTGTGGCTTGACCTTGAGCATCATAGATAACACCATTTTCACAAACCGTATGCGTTGGTTTGTTTGTACCATCGGTATAAAGGTTTAAATAAGCTTTACCATCAATAGTTGAATACTGAACTTCACGTGTTTCAACTGTTTGTGGCAAACCAAATACAGCTCGACCTTCTGGGAACATGTCCATAAAGGCATAGATACGCTTGGTTGTTGGGTCTTGTACCAGACCAGCATCAATCGTCAAAGGCGAGTTAACAGCACCGTTTGAAACGGCTAGGTTATTGCGCAAGTTCACAATCGGAATAATCGGTTCCCAAGTATTTCCGTTGTCGTTACTACGTCTGATAACTGTCGCAATGTCTCCTTGGTCGGCGTAGGTATTTTAGCGTTCATCAGTCGCTGCAATCAGGGTTCCTGCATCTGTTTTCAAGAGGGCTAGGATACGGTAATAACCTGAACCAGTAGGTCCTTTTTGACCATTACGTCCACCCTCAAACACAGGCAGTTTATCTGTTAGTGTCTCATTATCACGTGGTGGGAATTCATATGGTGTCCGTGTAAATGGTTGAGATTTGGCGATAATGTCTTCGATCGTTAAAGCTGTCTTGTAGAAACTTGCTTCGCGAATTTCAAAACCATCAACCCCCCATACTTTACCGCGCTGGGCAGCCCCGATTTGAGCATGAGCTAGATTAGGCA
This sequence comes from Streptococcus sp. E29BA, assembly GCF_041807805.1. NCBI lineage: Bacteria > Bacillati > Bacillota > Bacilli > Lactobacillales > Streptococcaceae > Streptococcus > Streptococcus sp. E29BA. The sequence goes on along the minus strand of NZ_JBGTZA010000033.1, from coordinate 17,915 downwards.
GGGCCGCAAAGAGAGGACTGTTCAACTGATGTGTTAATGAGTGAACACCATTGACATAGATATTGACTATTGTCCGATTCGTCGCTTTATCTTTCTCATAAGTTAAGGCAACCGCATTCCACTCACCATTCTTAACTTTCTGAGTTCCGCCATTGAGGTGAGCGTAATCGGCTTGATTGGCACTTACACGGGTCTCGATGGCTACAGTTCCTGCGTTAGAATAGAGGGCTGTGTATTGGTTGTCAACACTGTCGCTGGTAGCGTTGAATAGGGTATGGAAACCTGCATTTTCTGGAACACGATATTCAATATAAAAGGTTCCACTGTCAGCTGTTTTAAGAGCTTGTTTAACTGTTTCATCAAAGGCATAGCGTTGACAGTTTGAAGCATCCAACACTTGATTGTTAATCGTAACGACAGGTTCCTTTGATGGCTCCTCCGGTGTTTCTTAAACTTGAGGGGTCTCTTCGATTAGTTTAACACAAGATGGAATGAATTGAGCCGCAGTGACGACACCTGATCTAGCTGGTAAATTATTTGCCCAAGACTCCAAAGCAGTTAGTCGCAAGTATTGGGCCTTAACAGGTTGGAAGTTGATAACACGAGTATTATTATTTGCTCCTAAGCTAAAAGTTTTTTCATGAACAGCTCCTTTTATATTGATAGCGTTTTCTTTTTTGTCATTTACCATTCTAGCAATTTTCAACTCTTTTATCAACATAAATATTCTTAATAGAACATTTATAAACTATTTCCTACTATTTACATTAATCCAGAGCAGAATAATCGCTTCAAGAGAGCTAAATTCAAGACAGATAGGACAATCTATCAGATTATTTTAAAGAAGCCTTTTACTGAAAATTATTCAAAAAAACAAATAAATATATATTATCTTATTGTTTTTGTTCGACTTTGTTCAAAAAAATAGCGCTCCAAATGGAGCACTATTGTCATTGCATTAAAGTGAGTTTGTATCGATCTTGATACCAACACCTTGAGTTGTAGTGATGGTCAAGCTAGTGATATAAGTCCCTTTGGCAGTTGCTGGCTTAGCTTTGATGATTGTGTCGTGGAAAGCTTTAACGTTTTCAACGAGTTTATCAGCTTCAAATGATACTTTACCAACAAGAGCTTGAACGATACCAGCCTTGTCCGCACGGTAAGTGATTTTACCACCTTTAGACTCTTCAACAGCTTTAGCAACATCCATAGTTACTGTACCAGTTTTAGGGTTTGGCATGAGGTTACGTGGACCAAGGACACGACCAAGACGACCCACAACAGCCATCATATCTGGTGTTGCGATAACCACGTCGAAGTCCAACCAACCACCGTTGATTTTTGCAACGAGGTCATCTTCACCAACAAAGTCTGCACCAGCAACTTTAGCTTCTTCAGCTTTCGCACCACGAGCGAAAACTAAGACACGAGCAGTTTTACCAGTACCGTTTGGCAAAACCATTGCCCCACGGATTTGTTGGTCAGCTTTACGAACGTCGATGTTAAGGTTGTAAGCCACTTCAACAGACGCATCAAATTTTGCGAAGTTTAATTCTTTAGACAAAGCCACAGCTTCTTCAACGCTGTATGCTTTTGTGCTGTCGATTTTTTCAAGAGCAGCACGCAGTTGTTTGCTTTTTTTAGCCATTTGTTATTCTCCTTGTAAGTCTGATAATTAAGGTCGGGAAACTGTCCTAAAACAAATTAGTCAGTCACAGTGAATCCCATAGAACGAGCAGTACCCTCAATCATACGCATAGCAGCTTCAAGGTTAGCAGCGTTCAAGTCAGGCATCTTAGTTTCAGCAATTTCTTGTACTTGCGCACGAGTAACTGTTGCTACTTTAGTTTTGTTTGGTGTACCTGAACCTTTTTCAACACCTGCAGCTTTCTTCAATAGAACAGCAGCTGGTGGTGTTTTACAGATGAAATCAAATGATTTATCTTCATACACAGAGATAACAACTGGGATAATCATACCAGCTTGATCAGCTGTACGAGCGTTGAACTCTTTAGTGAATCCCATGATGTTGATACCGGCTTGACCAAGCGCAGGACCAACTGGTGGAGCTGGAGTAGCTTTACCCGCTGGGATTTGCAATTTAACGAGTTTTTCGACTTTTTTAGCCATAATATAAAATCCTCCTATTGTGGTTCTCTCGGTAATTACAGATTTTTACCTCCCACAAGTATGACAAGCATACCAAATTAGTCTACCAAAAAATGAAAGCTTTGTAAAGTATTTCGCACATTTTTTATTTGTAATGGCGCTGATTTAACAAATTGTCTGGTAGGTCATGAAATGACTTGCCCTGATGGTAATTACTGAATTTCCCTAAAATGTAATTGTAGGCATCTAGCTTACTCTCATAACGGATGTAGGCATCCATCGCACGCTCATCACCCGTTTCTTCTATCACTTTTTTAGTTTCGACCATAGCCATATCATTTATCATCACTTGAGTGTGAACCCATTCTTCAAAATCGGTTAAAAATTGTTCAGCCATTGCCACAATTCCTCCTACAACAATAAAAATAGAGCCAGTCCGCTGACCAGCTCTTCTCTGCCACCACCGAGAATTGAACTCGGAACTGAGCATTACCATTGCTCTATTATACCATTTAACTATAGCGGCGACTACCTATCTATCATACTATAACTTTACTATTTTGACAAGAGATTTTATTAAAAAATTTTTCAAGCGCTGAAAACCCTAATAACTCCGCCATTTCCCAAACATCTCACCCACTATATATTGTATTCTAAAAAAACATCAACCCTATATCTTGTGTTTTTTTCGTCTTTTTGGTATGATTGGAGGGTATTACTTTTCAAGGAGATTGATATGGCTAAAATCACTGTCTTTACCAAAAATAACTGCATGCCCTGCAAAATGACCAAAAAATTTTTAACCGAAAATGGTGTGGATTTTGAGGAAATCAATATTGAGGAGCAACCTGAAAAAATCGATTACGTCAAAAGTTTAGGATTTAGTTCCGCTCCTGTGATCGAGGCTGGCAATATCGTCTTCTCTGGCTTCCAGCCCGCCAAACTTAAAAAATTAATTTAAGATGAAACTCGTTTTCTTCACGATTACGGGACAAACCAGACGCTTTATCGCTAAGTTGAACATGGCTGAGCAAGCTCTGGAGCTGACACCTTCAACCATGGTCACCCTAGACGAGGAATTTATCCTTGTCTGCCCAACCTATGAGGATGGTGTGGATCATATTGATGATTTTTTAGATGACCACAAGGCACAGCTCAAAGGTCTTATTGGTATTGGCAACCGTAACTTTGGTCCAGACTTTTGTCATCTGGCCAAGCGTTATGCCACTACTTATCAGGTCCCCCTACTTTACACATTAGAATTTAACGGCACGCCAGACGATGTCGAATACGTCAAAGGAATTTTACAACATGAGTCTTAAAGATTTAGGCGATGTGTCTTACTTCCGCCTCAACAACGAAATCAATCGTCCAGCCAACGGACAAATCCCTCTTCATAAGGATAAAGAAGCCCTAGACGCTTTCTTCAATGAGAATGTTATCCCAAACACCAAAACCTTTACCAGTATGGTGGATAAGGTGCAATTCTTGCTTGATGAAGACTACCTAGAACAGGAATTTATCAGCCTCTACAGTCCTGAATTTATCGAAAGCTTGGCAAAACAGCTCAAGGATGCGAACTTCCGCTTCCAGTCTTTCATGGCAGCTTATAAGTTCTACCAACAGTATGCCTTAAAGACCAACGACGGCGAATTTTATCTGGAATCCTTTGAGGACCGGGTTTTGTTCAACGCTCTTTACTTCGCTAATGGTGATGAGGAACTGGCACGCACCTTGGCTGACGAGATGATTCATCTGCGCTACCAGCCGGCAACCCCATCTTTCCTCAACGCTGGTCGTAGTCGCCGTGGGGAGCTGGTGTCTTGCTTCCTGATTCAAGTGACGGACGACATGAACGCCATCGGTCGTTCCATCAACTCTGCTCTGCAATTGTCCCGTATCGGTGGGGGCGTAGGCATCTCTCTATCAAACCTCCGCGAAGCTGGAGCGCCAATCAAGGGCTACGCTGGAGCTGCTTCTGGTGTTGTTCCAGTCATGAAATTGTTTGAAGACAGCTTCTCCTACTCCAACCAGTTAGGGCAACGTCAGGGGGCTGGTGTTGTTTATCTGGATGTTTTCCACCCAGATATCATCAATTTCCTATCGACGAAAAAGGAAAATGCGGACGAGAAAATCCGTGTTAAAACCCTATCTTTGGGGCTGACTGTACCAGACAAGTTCTACGAGCTGGCTCGTAAAAATGAGGACATGTACCTCTTCAGTCCTTACTCTATTGAGCGCGAGTACGGTGTGCCATTTAACTACATCAACATCACCGAGAAATACGATGAGCTGGTGGCCAATCCAAACATCACCAAGACCAAGATTAAGGCGCGTGATTTGGAGACCGAGATTTCCAAACTTCAACAAGAATCTGGCTACCCTTACATCATCAATATTGACACGGCTAACCGCAGCAATCCTATCGATGGTCGGATTATCATGAGTAATTTGTGCTCTGAGATTTTACAGGTTCAAAAAACCAGCCACATCAATGATGCTCAGGTCTTTGAAACCCTTGGAACAGATATTTCTTGTAATTTGGGCTCGACCAACATCGTCAACCTGATGACATCACCTGATTTTGGCAAATCCGTGCGTGCCATGACGAGGGCTTTGACCTTTGTTACGGATAGCTCAAGCATTGAAGCCGTCCCAACCATCAAGAACGGTAACGAACAGGCTCACACCATCGGTCTGGGAGCTATGGGACTGCATTCCTACTTTGCTCGTCATCACATGCACTACGGTAGTCCAGAGTCTATTGAGTTTACAGACATTTACTTCATGCTTCTCAACTACTGGACCTTGGTGGAATCTAACAACATCGCCCGTGAGCGTGGCACTAGCTTTGTCGGTTTTGAAAAGTCAAAATACGCTGATGGGACATACTTTGACAAGTATGTGACGGGGCAATATCAACCGCAGTCTGAGCAAGTGAAAACCCTCTTTGCTGGTCACTTTATTCCGACTGGAGAGGACTGGGCTAAACTCCGTGAAGCTGTTCAAGAACACGGTCTCTACCATCAAAACCGTCTGGCCGTTGCGCCAAATGGCTCTATCAGCTACATCAACGATGTGTCTGCTTCTATTCATCCGATTACACAACGCATCGAGGAACGTCAAGAGAAGAAAATCGGTAAGATTTACTACCCTGCTTCTGGACTTGCGACCGACACTATCCCTTACTACACTTCTGCCTACGACATGGACATGAGAAAGGTAATTGATGTTTATGCCGCAGCAACCGAACACGTTGACCAAGGCTTATCCATGACCCTCTTCCTTCGCAGCGAAATGCCTCTTGGACTCTACGAATGGAAGACCGAGACCAAGCAAACCACACGCGACTTGTCTATCCTCCGTAACTACGCCTTTAACAAGGGCGTCAAGTCCATCTACTACATTCGCACCTTTACGGATGACGGCGAGGAAGTCGGATCCAACCAATGTGAGAGCTGTGTGATTTAATCCGCTACTGCTTGTTGCGAAATCTAATTTTTTGTCGCCAAGTTTTTAACAGCTTGGCTTTTTTATGATATAATAGACCTATTGATTTTCAAAAAGGATATCCCCATGACAAATTACTACAACGCCATCAACTGGAACGCTATCGAAGATGCGGTGGACAAGTCCACCTGGGAAAAACTGACTGAGCAGTTTTGGCTGGATACTCGTATCCCTTTGTCAAACGACTTAGACGACTGGAGAAAGCTTACTACCACTGAAAAAGACTTGGTGGGTAAGGTTTTTGGCGGGCTGACCTTACTTGACACGGTGCAATCCGAAAGCGGTATGGCTCAGCTCAAAAAAGATGCACGAACTCCTCACGAAGAGGCTGTCCTCAATAACATTGAGTTCATGGAATCCGTTCACGCCAAGTCCTATTCTTCCATCTTTTCAACCCTCAACACCAAAAGCGAGATTGAGGAGATTTTCGACTGGACCAACTCCAACGAATACCTCCAAAAGAAAGCTGAAATCATCAACGAGATTTATAAAAACGGCAAGCCTCTGGAGAAAAAAGTCGCCAGTGTCTTCCTCGAAACTTTCCTGTTCTACTCTGGTTTCTTTACCCCGCTTTACTATCTGGGGAATAATAAACTGCCTAACGTGGCGGAAATTATCAAGCTGATTATCCGTGATGAGAGCGTACACGGGACCTACATCGGCTACAAGTTCCAACTAGGCTTTAACGAATTACCAGAAGACGAGCAAGCTGCCCTCAAGGACTGGATGTACGACCTCCTCTACACCCTTTATGAAAACGAGGAAAACTACACCCGTTACCTCTACGACAGTGTCGGCTGGACCGATGAAGTTCTGACCTTTATTCGTTACAATGCCAACAAGGCGCTGATGAATCTGGGACAAGACCCACTCTTTCCTGACACTGCCAACGATGTTAACCCTATCGTCATGAATGGTATTTCGACAGGAACCAGCAACCACGACTTCTTCTCTCAAGTCGGTAACGGCTACCTGCTGGGAACTGTTGAGCCCATGCAAGATGATGATTACACCATGGGAATGTAGCCCATAACTTTTTCGCACCAAGATTTTACCCTTAGACACAAAGGAGGCTAGGACAGAAATCCTATTCTCTCCTTTTTATTATTCACAACATTAGGCGTAATAGTTTTGAACAACTCTTATCGCTTTGCCAGTTTTAGTGTTATCTCTGCACAGATTATTCGGTACTTTGTACCAATGCCTCTGCTAAGCACTTCAACTGTTCCCCTTAAGATGGGGCATTGTGAGTTGCAAAAGCATCCTACTCCCTAATACACTGATGTCATCAGCTGAACTGTCCTAACGAATGGAGGAAACAACAATCCCTAAATGTCCAACCTCAAACAATCACTTCCCTAAATGTTGCTCGCTGTCTGGTTTTCAGGCTCACACCTTCAACAGTCACTCCCCTGACTGTTGAAGTCATCCGGAGGTGGACACGAAATAATTTGGAGACTATTTAAGCCCAACCCTGGACATTTGACAGGTGGGAAGACAGCAACTGCTAATCAACGACCGATTGAATGCCATGCTCCCTCTTTAAGAACATGTTATGTTTACTCTTGAAATCTGATTGATTTAGCGTTACAATAAACTTATGATTATTTATCGTCTCTTCGCCTTAGCTTGGCTGTTTACCTTACCAATATTAGCCCAACTGCTGGTTAAATTGTTCCGCTTGGAACGCTTCAAAATCAATCTAGCAGACCTCAGTCTGCCCTTCTACGCTTTTGCTATCTTCCAAGTCTCCAAACGTTTCTTCACTCATAGTTTCCTTCCGCACTACTTAGCTGTTATGGCCATTTTAGCCCTTGTTATTTGTACTGCCATGCTCAACAAACAAGAAACATTTTGGGTGAAACGATTTTTCAAACTTTTTTGGCGCATTGGTTTTTTTGTGACTGCTTTTTGCTATTTACTCACGATTATTCTTATCTTTTTCAACTAAAAACAAAACCGCCAGATAAACTGGCGGTTTACTATGCAATTAGATCAGAGGATTTAGCATTTTGATGATGATTGATTTGACAGTGATTATTTAAGACTGTATGACCACCATCAAGACGTTGCTGTCAGCTGATCAATAATGGCTTGCAAATTCTCTCGTGACAGGGAACTAGTGATGATAAAATTATCATCTAGTTCTTCATAAGGGTATTCTAGCAATCGATCCATCACATCTTGATAAGGGAACGTCCCAACCAAACGGTAATCCCAGTCACTCCTGTCCTCACTTTTATAGACAATCGACAAGGTCCAGTGGCTAAGTGGATGTCCCACCAGATATGTCTCATTGTGACGTTCAACAAAGGGACGTCGTGGCAAAACAACCGCCAATTCCTCTCCAATAGAATAATTACCGTAAATCGTTTGTTGATCGTTAGTCAGATGGAAGGTCTGTTCATGGATATGAGCTTCTGGGTATTGCGCCGCTAAAATAACTTCTTCATAAGTTGAGAGTATTGGCTTACCCATATAGATCAATCGCTCTGCCATTTTCCGACCAATCACTAAAGAACGTTTCAAGTAATAGAGCACCTGCTCCTCCTGTCGATCGGCCTGACATAAGCCTATCAAGTTACCTTCTAAAATAGGAGTGTACGGAAAGTCTTTGATGTTCTCACTGGAAAACTTTTGCCCGTCATCAGTGATGATTGGTTTTTTTAGATGTTGTGACAAGCGTTTAATATAGGCCAGTGCCAACTCCAAATCAGCAGGCAAGGCAAAGTAATCAACATAGACCTTATAAGCTTGCTCTTTTTGATCATAGTGCAAACGATGACCTGAGTCAGACTTGCCAGGAATCCCTAACCATAGCCCACCGGCGTTAACCAAAGTATCTGCCAAAAACGCAGAGCGGTTAAAACCCTCTTGGTAGTCATCGTAAGAGTATTGCGATAAGTTAGGCAATAGCTCTAAGCATTCCTGGACAGTTAAAACAGGCAGAGGAGTGAATAATTTTTTCGCATTTTTTATGGTAAATATTGGCATGACTCTTACCTTTCCAAGTTTTTAAGAAGCTGTTAGCTCCGTCTCCTGACTGATTACCTGACCCGTTGTCGCATTAATGGTGTAGCTGTACTCCATACCATTGTAATCAAAATCAACATCAAAGACAACAGCCATCCCTCCTGTATCTTGGGTAACAGTCAAGTTAGTCACCTCTTGTTCGGTTAAGCCTGCATCCTGCAACGCAGTTTCTTTAGCTTGCTCAGGCGTTAATTCAGTAGCTACAGTTGCATCTGCAGGCTCATTTTCTCTTTCTAAGATACTGCCATCGCTCGCTTTAACTGTGTAACTACAATCTCTATCGCCAGAAACAAAGTCAATCTCATAAACCTTTTGCCCCAGCTCCAAATCTTCTCTAATTGTCAGATTGCTGACATCTCCTTCTTTTACCATTGCAGCATCAAATGCAATCAATTTAGCTTGATCTTGTCTAATCTGAGCAGTACTTGATACCTGAGACGAAGAGCTAGCAGATGAAGAGGACATTATATTTGTTGTTGATGGCTGGTTATTGGCACAAGCAGCAAGAGTAAGGAACGATGTCTCCAAATACTACTAAAGTTTGAATTTTTCTCATGGTTTTTATTCCTTTCCTTTTCCTACCATCCATTTTATACTATTTGGCTTAAAAAGGCGATAAAAAGGTTTCTGATTATCAAGAACTTTTACTCATGCCTTGTTTTTTGGTATAATGGTTAGATAGAAAAGGAGTACTTATGACTGACTTATTCACTAAGATTAAAACCGTAACCGAACTTAAAGGCACATCTGGCTTTGAACAGGATATTCGTCACTTTATTCGTAAGGCGATAACCCCCAACGTTGACCGCATTGAAACAGACGGTCTAGGTGGCATTTTTGGCATCAGAGAGAGCAAGGTTGAAAATGCTCCTCGTGTCTTGGTCGCTGGCCATATGGACGAGGTTGGCTTCATGATTAGCAGCATCAAGCCCGATGGTACCTTCCGCGTCGTTGAGCTAGGTGGCTGGAGTCCGCTCGTGGTCTCAGCTCAGCGATTTACCCTTCACACCCGTGACGGTCGTGTCTATCCGGTCATCTCAGGATCTGTGCCACCTCATTTGACACGGGGCAATGGCGGAGCTTCTCTACCTACAGTCGGTGATATCATTTTTGACGCAGGCTTTACAGACAAAGCCGAGGCAGAGCACTTTGGCGTTCGTCCAGGTGATGTCATCGTTCCTGATAGCGAGACCATCTTGACTGCCAATGGCAAACAAATCATTTCAAAAGCCTGGGACAATCGCTACGGTGTCCTAATGGTCACTGAGCTTCTTGATAGTCTCAAGGATACCCCGCTCCCAAACACCCTTATCTCAGGAGCTAATGTCCAAGAAGAGGTCGGCCTACGTGGTGCCCATGTCTCAACCACTAAGTTTAACCCAGATATTTTCCTAGCAGTGGACTGCTCACCTGCTGGAGATGTTTACGGTGACCAAGGCAAGGTTGGCGATGGTACCTTAATTCGCTTTTATGACCCAGGACATATCATGCTCCCAGCTATGAAGGATTTCCTCTTAGAGACTGCTGAACGCCATGGCATCAAGTACCAATATTACTGTGGTAAGGGCGGTACAGATGCAGGGGCTGCGCATCTGAAAAATGGCGGTGTCCCTTCCACAACGATCGGCGTTTGCGCCAGGTACATCCATTCCCATCAGACCCTCTATGCCCTTGATGATTTCCTAGAAGCCCAAAACTTCCTCCAAGCCCTGGTCAAAACCCTTGACCGCTCAACAGTAGATACGATTATTGGAAGTTATTGAGTAACATACTGCTAAGATTCATCTATATAATCCAACATACAAAAGAAGAGCCTAGGACAAAAAAGTCCCAGCCTCTTTTATTTTGTTATTTTAAACCGTCACATATTCTTTCTGCAGTTCAAGCACTTCCTCTGCTGTTGAACATTCGGTCAAGGCACGGTGAGCATACTCTTCCATCTTCTTGGTATCGAGAGTTTTTATCAAGCTACGTGTCCGAAGCACAGAAGTCGCTGACATGGAGAACTCATCCAAGCCCATACCAACCAGAAGCGGTACAGCTTGCTGATCACCCGCCATCTCACCACACATACCAGCCCATTTGCCTTCGGCATGCGCTGCTTTGATCACATTGTTAATCAAGCGCAAGATAGATGGGTTGTAAGGTTGATAGAGGTAAGAGACTTGCTCGTTCATACGGTCAGCTGCCATGGTGTATTGGATTAAGTCGTTAGTACCGATGGAGAAGAAGTCCACTTCTTTAGCAAATTGATCCGCCAACATAGCTGCTGCAGGGATTTCAATCATGATACCAACTTGGATATCGTCTGCTACTGCAACGCCTTCTGCATGCAACTTCGCCTTTTCTTCGTCAAAGACTTTCTTCGCTGCACGGAACTCGCTCAAGAGCGCCACCATTGGGAACATGATGCGAAGTTGTCCGTGTACAGACGCACGAAGAAGTGCACGGATTTGTGTACGGAACATGGCATCACCTGTTTCAGAGATAGAGATACGAAGGGCACGGAAACCAAGGAATGGGTTCATTTCATGTGGCATGTCAAAGTATGGCAACTCCTTGTCACCACCGATGTCCATGGTCCGAACCACAACTGGCTTGCCGTTCATGCCTTCAAGAACTGCCTTGTAGGCTTCGTATTGCTCGTCTTCTGTCGGGAAATCCTGAGAGTCCATATAGAGGAACTCTGTACGGTAGAGACCGACTGCCTCTGCACCGTTGTCATTTACCCCTTCAACGTCTTTTGGTGTACCGATATTAGCTGCAAGCTCAAAGTGCTTGCCATCCGCTGTTACGGTTTGAGAATCTTTCAAGAGTGCCCACTCTGCTTTTTGCTTGGCATAGGCTTCGCCCGCTGCCTTAAATGTTGCAATCTCATCATCTGATGGGTTGATAACAACCTCGCCTGTAATACCATTAACCGCCAAGATATCACCGTTTTTCACGATTTCAGTGATGTTGTTGGTTCCAAGAACGGCAGCAATCTCAAGGGTACGCGCCATGATGGCAGAGTGTGACGTCCGTCCACCGATATTAGTGACGAAAGCCTTGACAAAGTTCTTATCCAACTGAGCTGTATCAGACGGAGTCAAGTCATGGGCAATCACGATAGACTCTTCTGAAATAGTCGCCGGGTTTGGCAAACTCACTCCAAGCAAGTTAGCCAAGACACGTTTAGCCACGTCGCGAATATCTGCTGCACGCTCCTGCATATATGGGTTGTCGTCCATGCTCTCAAAGATATTGACAAACATGTCCGTTACTTCTTTAAGACCAGCTTCTGCATTAACTTGCTTAGCACGAATCGTTTCTTTAATCTGACCAACCATTTCTGGGTCTGCAAGAACCATCAAATGCGCATCAAAAACTGCTGTTGCCTCTTCACCAAGGGTATCTACTGCCTTGTTACGGATAGCAGAAAGCTCGTCTTGTGACTTGGCAAGCGCCGCATCGAGACGAGCCTCTTCTGCACCTGTGTTCTCAACTGTAATAGTCTCAAAAGACAGGTCCGGTTGAACAAGTAGATAGGCCTTAGCAACTGCAACGCCATCAGACGCTGCGATTCCTTTCAGCTTATCTGTCATGTTTAGATCAACCCTTCTTTTGTCATTGTTTCTTCGATGGCAACGATAGCATCGTCAGCATCAGCACCTTCTGTTGAGATGGTCACATCAGCACCTTGACCAACACCAAGGCTCATCACGCCCATGATTGATTTCAAGTTAACAGATTTGCCTTTGTACTCAAGGGTAATGTCAGAAGCAAACTTGCTAGCTGTTTGCACAAGCAAAGTAGCTGGACGTGCGTGAATACCTGTTTCAGCAACGATGTGGAAATCTTTAGAAGCCATAATGGTTCTCCTTTATGTATTGTTGTTTTTTGGGTAATCAAGATGATAACCCTTACAAGTTAAGATTATACCATACTCTCCATTTATTTTCAAGATAAAAAATAGGTTTATGGAAAGTTTTGGAAATCCCTTACGGTGATTTTCATCTGCCAAAGACCAGATCTTTAAGGCTTATTTATAAAACTCTCTGGTCATCTTGATGTTTTTAATCATAATGTAAAGGTGAATGGTTGCTAAAACAACGAAACCCATCAGAGGGCTCTGCTTAGTCAACTGAGCGAGGAAAAATAGCACAATATAAAGTGTAGGAATAACGACATTAGACAAGTCTAGCACCGTTTCAAAAGCCATCTTGTAATTGGCTTGCAGTTCGGCCTCATCCTGCTGCATCACATTATTCTTTAGCTCTTTAACTGTGGGTAATAAACTCATCTCAATCCCACGTAAGCTGTTGTATAGTTTCAGCAGGTACATCTGTAAACCAATCGCAATGACTAGACCTAAAAGTCCAAAAATAGGAATCACTAAGCTAGCACTATCGTCAAAAACAGTCACCTGATAGCCCAAGAACAGCAGCAAAAAGGCAAAAATTATTGATACACCAATTGCCACCATCGCATAGCCATGATAACGGTTAACCTGGCGATAAAGGTTCTCATCAACCTCCTCTTCACTGACTTCTAGATATTGCTTAACCCCATGCTTCACTCGGACCGTTAAGTAACCGCTAAGCACCAGACCTAAGCCTAAGCCCAAATATCCAAACAGGTGAGCTAAATCTTGTAGCAAAGTCTCACTAACAACCACGGTTTTCTCAAGTAAGCCAAAATACCCAAGCAAAAATCCAACCAGTCCTCCGATAAGAGCACCAATTCCTAACTGCTTCACTAAACGCTTGATTGTGTCTTTATTCATGATATTCTCTCCTATCTACTTCTTNACCACGGTTTTCTCAAGTAAGCCAAAATACCCAAGCAAAAATCCAACCAGTCCTCCGATAAGAGCACCAATTCCTAACTGCTTCACTAAACGCTTGATTGTGTCTTTATTCATGATATTCTCTCCTATCTACTTCTTCCATCATCGCATTCACGGTAGTCTCGATTACCAAACACCTATGGTTAAGCGAGTTATCGCTTAACAAAAACACTTTATAAAAATTGTACAGAAAAGGGTTGCCTTTTCAAGACAGTTTTTAGAACATTTTTGAAGGGTAGGGACAAGATTGTCAATGCCTTGGAATTGCCCTACTCTAACGCCAAGATTGAAGCAACCAACAACATCATCAAGGTTATTAAGCGCAACGCCTTTGGTTTCAGAAACTTTGAAAACTTCAAAACTCGCATTTTCATTGCCATAAACATAAAACGAGAGAAGACAAGAACTGTACTCTCTCGGTGTTAAGTGGGTCAACCCACTACAGTTGACAAAGAGCCTAAATAAAAGACGATTTCCAAAAGGAAATCGCCTTTTTGGGTATTGTTGAAAATACTACATATTGTGGTTGGTGTAAACTGGTGTATAGTTACCTAATTTTATTGTGACAAAATAGTTTCTCAAGTATATAACTTATTCATATGAGATAGAATAGAATGATTGATAATAAAATATAGGCAATAAACTGATAACAATAGCTAAGTTTAGCATAAAATGCGATAGATTCCACTAATTGTTTTTTTTGTATGTACTTATTTTCCTTTAAAAATGAGATTGCTTCATTAGATGCATATGACTCTACAATCAATGTAAGAAGTAAACATGTTAGCAATATGATTACATCAATTATTAATATCGGTTTAAACATGAAATATTTTTTTCCGAACCAGATTGAATATAGTGCTATTATTTTCAATAATACTGATATCAGATAAGTATAAATAGATACAATAGATTGTATTTTTAAAAGTCTATTTCTATCTTTGGAATGATATAATTCATGTACAAAAGCAAAGGCATCTATCAAATAGCTACTCTCAAAATTTTTTACTCCAACTGTATGAATTATAGGTCGATACCAGAAAGAATTCGATTCAACAATTTTAGGTTCATCTACATCTTCCCTCTCACAAAACTCTTGAAATATTTTGTGCAAATCATTCCTTATTCTTATTTTTTTATGAGTATATTTACTTAAAATAAACTTATTCGTCATACCCAAAATACTTGTTATAACTAACATAATAAGAAGTATAACGACCATCGAAATAGCATTTTCGTTAGGTAATTTCATCACCAGAATTTATAATGTTTCCCTGTGAAGTATACAGCTGTGCCAACAACTGCTGCACCACCTACTACAGCTATTGCACCTCCTGGATTAAGCCACGCTGATAACACCAATGCATTAATTGTATTTGCTACCCAGCCACCTGCTAATCGAATAGCAGCTCCTACTAAACTATGACGAACTCCATGACCAACAATAGCACCTACTGTTGCAGCAACAACTCCAATTGCGGCATCTCTTATCCAATCGCCCCCATCAAGATACATCATTTCCTCTTGTTCAAGAGCTACATAATTGTTTGGTAATACTAATTCCATAAGAATTCTCCTTGTAAATAAGCAGAGCTAGGGAATTTCCCTAACAAGTGATAGACAACTTAGTTTATATCTCCGTAGCTACCTAGATAAGACAACCTTTCTCTGTCTTATTATATTTTCTAGGTCATCTAAGGGCTAAACCCAAATTATTGTTTGAAACTCACCATTTCTAAAATCCAATCAAGATAAGTTTCTTTACCATATACTATTCTAACTTCAACTGGCATGTCTTTTTGAAGGATAATCGTCTCACTCTTGTGCTTTAGTGTTAGTGAATTCAATTCTATGATAACTTTATAAAGACTGATATTGCCTTCTTTTGTTTCTTGGGCAATTGTCCCTGAATCAACCTGTCTAACCTTCCCTTTTAAGGTTCCATATTTTTGGCTATTCACACCTGTCAGTGCCACATCAACCTTAGCACCTTTGGAAACACGAGAAATATCACTTGCATATACAAATGCTTCCACATAGTAGTCTTTTTCTTTTCCAGAAACCTCAGCTACTGTTTGGCCTTGTTGAAGTGACATCCCCTGCTTTAAGGGAACAATGTGAAAAGGGGTGCCTTTTCAAGGTTGTATTGCAAAGTTGATTCTAGAAATCCCTAAGGTTTATTAAAAATAAAGATCCCAGTATTATAATCACCCCAATTAAAAAGATTGGTAATTCCATTTCCTTATATTTTTCAATATATGGAATGACATACATGCTAAGTAATACAAGTAGTACTCCAATAAGAGCTATGATGATTAAAAAATATTTTTGCCACATAAATTATGTAATATCCCACCAGCCGTTATTTGGATGTTTATCTCCTGAATCCAAATGTCTCGCTAACATCCCACCGACACTCAAGCCTCCTGTTCCTAAGACAAAACCAACAACTGTTCCAGAAATTCTATTTGCAGCTTGAACACCTATAAAGTTTATTAAGGCTCCTCTTAGGTATCTAGTAAATGTTTGTCGACCAACAGCTTTTATCGCAGCCTTAAATAAAGCAATTCCTCCGCCACCACCCATAAAATATGCAATTGTAGCGTTAATGGCGGAATTAACACCAAAAGCTAGAGCACCATTAGGTACAGATACTCCCCCCTCAAGATACATCATCTCTTCTTGTTCAAGAACAACATAATTGTTTGGTAATACTAATTCCATAAGAATTCTCCTTTCTTAATTAAACAGAGTTAAGGAATTTCCCTAATTTTTATTTTTTTATGAGTATATTTACTTAAAATAAACTTATTCGCCATACCCAAAATACTTGTTATAACTAACATAATAAGAAGTATAACGACCATCAAAATAGCATTTTCGTTAGGTAATTTCATCACCAGAATTTATAATGTTTCCCTGTGAAGTATACAGCTGTGCCAACAACTGCTGCACCACCTAATATCAGTCTCATTATAAATTGCTATTTTTTTTGTAGTTTCTTTAAAAAGATTGATATCACATTTACACCACTTAAAGCAACTATTATTTCAATTGGCAAAAAGTAATAGTCCCAGATAAAATGAGTAGCAATCAATAATAGGAACACAGCAAAATCAAAATAGCTATTCCTAATGCGTTCTGAAAGTTTATGATAGATAAATGCAAGAACAATCGAAACTAGAATAATCTTCATAAGACTATCCTACTCTTAATTGATTATCACGTTTTCCATCCCAGCCATCAATAACATTAGTAAATATCCAATCTGCTCCTGCACCAATTCCACCTGATGCAATGCTTCTAATGATTGTATTTGCAAAAGCATTTCCGATATGAATTGAAAAGGGTTGCCTTTTCAGAGTGTACCTTCAGTAAAAAATCAATTTACTTATTTTAAACTACATTTTTTATAAAAGTAATAACAAATAAAGTAGATAACATATAGAAAGTCTAGTAAAAACAAGGTTGATAGTATAAAGAAATACCACCAAGATTCAAGTTGAATAAAAAAGAATAGAATCGATATAGGTTGTATTGCAAAGATAACTCTTGAAATCTTATCAAAGGTCAGTTTATTGAACATCTCATCTCCATCCAAGAATATTTGTCTCAATCCACTGTCCTAACCAACGACCTGTTCTATAGCCTGTAACATATCCTGTAACAGCTCCTGAGATTGCTGCTAGCGTTCCCACAGAAACCGTTCCTACTATAGGTAGAGTTACAGTTCCTAAAGCACTTCCATATGTCCCCATTTGAACTGCCCATACAAAGCCTTTTATAACTCCTCCACCAATAGCAAATGCATCTGCAACCCAACCTTCTCCCTCAAGATACATCATCTCCTCTTGCTCAAGGGCAACATAGTTACTTGGTAATACGAGTTCCATTTTTTCTTCTCCTCTTAATTTAACAGGGTTAGGGAATTTCCCTAACAAGTGATAGACAACTTAGTTTATATCTCCGTAGCTACCTAGATAAGACAACCTTTCTCTGTCTTATTGTATTTTATAGGTCATCTAAGGGCTAAACCCAAATTATTGTTTGAAACTCAACATTTCGAAAATCCAATCAAGATAAGTTTCTTTATCATATACTATTCTAACTTCAACTGGCATGTCTTTTTGAAGGATAATCGTATCACTCTTGTGCTTTAGTGTTAGTGAATGCAATTCTATGATAACTTTATAAAGACTGATATTGCCCTCTTTTGTTTCTTGGGCAATTGTCCCTGAATCAACCTGTCTAACCTTCCCTTTTAAGGTTCCATATTTTTGGCTATTCACACCTGTCAGTGCCACATCAACCTTAGCACCTTTGGAAACACGAGAGATATCACTTGTGAAAAGGCACCTCTTTTCTGTACAATTTTTATAAAGTGTTTTTGTTAAGCGATAACTCGCTTAACCATAGGTGTTTGGTAATCGAGACT
>NZ_JBGTZA010000032.1:0-21691 GCF_041807805.1 Streptococcus sp. E29BA | reverse complement strand
ACACCTATGGTTAAGCGAGTTATCGCTTAACAAAAACACTTTATAAAAATTGTACAGAAAAGGGGTGCCTTTTCATTTCCCATTAAAAAGCTGATGAGATACCCAATCACTAAATAGACCAGACCATAAAAACCAAGGTAACAAATAGGATGCAACTAAGCGTGCGATAACAGCATACCGAGCAAAACGACAGGGTGCTGTCACCTCCACGATCACTCTTCAAAGCTAGCGATTCCCATTAGCAGAATCGTGAGCAAATGAAACGGGAACAGGCGTGTGAGGATAAACCAGATAAAATTCAACATCTTTCAGCTCCTCCTCAAAAAAGAGTGCCATGCACTCTCTATTATACTATAATACTGAAGATTTGTCTTTCTCAACTTGACGCAAGACGCCATCAAGCATCTCATAAACCTTATCGCAATAGGTCGTCATGCGATGATCGTGGGTTACCATGATAACCGCTTTTTGACGTTCCTTGCACTCTTTAGCCAGTAGTTCAACAACCTCAACGGCTCGGTCAGTATCGAGGCTGGCTGTCGGTTCGTCTGCTAATAGCAGAGCTGGGTCATTGTAGAGCGCGCGTGCAATGGCAACTCGCTGCCGCTGGCCGCCTGAGAGCTCTTTGGGAAACTTTTTAACCAAGTGCTCAATCCCTAGCTCCTCAAGTAACTCAAGCTGTCTCTTTTTGTCAGCTCTGCCATTTATCCGATCAACCAAATCCAACTGCTTCTCCACCGACAGAAATGGAATGAGATTGGACGATTGAAGAACAAAGCCAATATCTTGAAAACGTAAGCGAGCCCGCTCCTTTTCAGGAAGCTGGGAGTAATCTGTTCCGTTGATCAAGATTTGACCAGCTGTTGGTGTTTGCAATCCTCCAGCTAAGGTTAATAAAGTACTTTTGCCAGAGCCAGACGGACCAATAATAGCGATAAACTCTCCTGCAGCTATGTCAAAGTCTGTTGGTTTTAGTGCCTCAATGGTGCTATCACCATCCTGAAAACTTTTACTAACAGCTGTTAATCTTAAAATAGTCATGTCAACCTCCTACCCAATATGCTCCAGCGGATCCACCTTAACGATAGCACCGACCGAGAAGAGTGCCCCTAGCAGAGCAAAGAGAATCAAGCCCCCTGAAATGCCGCTGTAAAAGAGCCAGTTATGCTCAAAAGGAACCGCCGAGGGTAAAACTAGGGAAGACAGAAGAGTTAATCCAAGTCCAATACCTGTTCCTAAACCAGCCAAGATCAAGGTTTGCCCTAGTACAGAGCTTGCGATATAAGGCGTTGACAAGCCTTGAATCTTCATCAGTCCAAAAATCGCTGCCTTTTGCGTTGTCAAGACAAAGATAAAAATGCCGATAACGACTGCTGCAATAACCACCAAAAACCCAATCATAAAGGCAAAGGTCAAGTTCTGTGCCGTGTATCCCGGGAGCTTATCAATAAACGCTGGTATGTCAAGCTGTTCAAGACTATCCTCAGGATAGCTGGTCACTTCTCCCCTGACCACAATCGCACTGGCTAGGTTCATCGGTTGCCCCTTCTGGTAAATATTTTTAAACGTTTCTTGAGAGAGATAGAGCACAGGCGCCACACTGTAGGTTGCGCGATTTGTCGTTCCCACGACGGTCAACTCTTTTTCGCTCTCGCCCAAGGCTAACTGATCACCAATCGACAAGCCCAGCTCCTCTAGCAATTCCAGGGCAACGACTGCCTCATTTTCCTTTTCAAATCCCCGCCCCTCAATAATAGAAGGTATCAAAAAGGTTGATGCATCGACACCAAAAACGGCTACCCGCTCCTTATCTTCATTGCTGACTTGATTGTTTTCTGCCCAGGCAACACCCGACCGGAAAAAGAGTGAGGCCTTCTCTTCGGCTTTAACTTGGTCCACTAATGCCTCATCAATTATTGATGGTGCCAGTAATTTATTCGCCTCTGTTGACAGAAAAATCGTGTCCGCCTGCCATTTGTCAACGGCTGATCGGTTCTGCTGCATCAGACCGTAAGCCAATCCTGTCAGGAAAAAGACCAGATAGGCTACCAAAACCAAGAGCCCCAATATCAAGCCATAGCGTAGCTTATTTTGCTTCATTTCTTCGATTGCTAAAAACATCTTTCCTCCATCCGTTTCTATTCCTTGATATCTTATCTGAAAAAGCAAATTATTTTACCATTATACCACAAAAAGAGAGTGGGACAAAAATCCTAACCTTTCAAGTGATTTTTAATTTTCAAGCAAGGCGCAGTGATTGAGTGGGCTCTAATTCGCTTATTTCATCAGCTTTTTCAGACCTACTCAACTGTGCGGAGGTGGGCTAACAAACTCATCGAATTCTGACGAATTACCGATTTTTGTCCCACTCTCACTATTTCCCGCCACGCCTTGAAGCACTCAAAAGCAAATGGAGAGGCAAGGACTTTTGTACCCACCTCTCTTCCTTTACTTATAATAAGTGCCCTTCACGCTTGTAAAACATCTCTTTGGCTAGTCGTACCAATTCTTCAATCAAATCTGGGTACTTTAGCCCCATGTTGTCCCACAAGAGCGGGAACATGGAGAATTGGGTAAAGCCTGGCATGGTGTTGAGCTCATTGAGGTAGATGGCGCCATCTTCTGTCAGGAAGAAATCACAACGTGATAGCCCACAACCGCCGATGGCACGAAAAGCTTGGGCAGCGTAGTCGCGCATGGTCGCCATGACATCTACTGGAATGTCCGCTGGAATCGCCATGGTAATTCTGTTGTCAATGTACTTGGCCTCGTAATCGTAGAAGGCCACATCCTTCACCACTTCACCTGCTTCGGTTGTTTTCACATCCGCATTACCCAAGAGACCGACCTCAATTTCCCGTGCCAGAACGCCTTGCTCAACCAGCACACGGCTGTCGTACTGGAAAGCCAGTTCCAAAGCTTTACGCAGACCAGCTTGGTCATCTGCCTTTGAAATCCCGACGGATGAGCCCATATTGGCAGGCTTAACAAAGACAGGATAGGTCAGGTTCGCCTCAATTTCAGCAATCTTGGCCTCCAGCTCCTGCCCCTCAATGACCGCCACAAAGGCCACCTGTGGAATGCCTGCTGTGGCCAGCACATGCTTGGTCGTGATCTTGTCCATAGCGACACTAGACGACAAGATATTGGTCCCCACATAAGGCAGGCGCAAAACTTCAAGGAAGCCTTGAATAGAACCGTCCTCACCCATCGGGCCGTGCAGAGCAGGAAAGACCACCGCCCCCTCCTCGTAGATACTGCTTGGAGCAATAGCAGAGCTGTCGCCCATAGTCGCATTGGTCATCAGCTTCTCTTCAGCAGATGGCGTCGTCGTAAACTCCTGCGTCTTGATAAAATCACCTGCTTGACTGATAAAATACGTCTTCACCACAAATTTGTCATAGTTGACCGCCCGCATGATACTCTCTGCCGACAGGACAGACACCTCACGCTCCGCTGACCGCCCACCGTACAGTAAAATTAGCACTTGTTTTGACATAGGATTTCCTCATTTCTTTTTTTTCGGTATAGCTATTGGAAGACAGCTCCTTACACTTCTGTCCGATTTTCAATGGCTTTGAGCAACGTCAGCTCGTCGGCGTACTCAATGTCACTACCAACAGCAAGTCCTCTTGCCAGACGAGTGACTTTGAGACCTGCTGGTTTCAAGATACGGGACAGGTACATGGCTGTCGCTTCGCCATCTGCCGTCGCATTGGTCGCAATAATGATTTCTTCTACCTGACTGTCCATCAGGCGACTGATAAGGGACTTGAGATTGATGTCATCAGGACCAATCCCATTCATGGGGGAAATTAACCCATGCAGGACATGGTAAAGTCCACGGTATTCTTGGATTTTTTCCATAGCAGACACATCCTTACTCTCCTCAACAACGAGGATAAGCGATGAATCTCTAGTCTCGTCCTGACAGATGGCACAGGGGTCGTCATCTGTCAGATTGCCACAAACAGAGCAATAAGCCAGTTCCCGTTTAGCAGATAGGAGATTTTTAGCAAATTCGTTGACATCCTCATCCGACATGGACAAGGTGTAAAAAGCCAAACGGGTCGCTGTTTTGATGCCAATCCCCGGCAACTTTGAAAAACTGTCAATCAACTTGGCTATTGGCGTAGGATATAACACAGGTACTCCTTTACTTCATGCTTTCATAGAGATTGATAATCTCTTTTGCAGCCCTTAGGCTGACTAGAGAATTTGTCTCTGTACTGTGGGGGTAGACAACTGCCACAGCAAACTCTGGCTCACTGCTTGGGGTGTAGGCAATGACATTAAAATTATAGGTGTTAATCGTCTGACCGTTTTTGGTGACAAAGGTTTCAGCTGTACCAGTCTTAGCCGCAATATCTGCTGATGTCCCGCGACTTAGTTCACCACCTGTTGTAAAAGCGGCATTGCCGTGAACCACTTGATAGAAGCCCGACTGAATAATGCCTAGTTCCTCATCGCTAATCGCAATGGTATTTAAGACCTGAGGTTCAATAGCTTGTACTAAGTCACCTAACTGTGTAGGGTCTTGACTGCTATATAAGCCTTCAACGAGGTGAGGTGCGATGCGGCGCCCACCGTTGGCAACCGTCGAGACATACTGAGCTAGCTGCAAAGGGGTGTAGTTATCAAACTGCCCAAAACTTTCTGTCAATACATTAGCAGGGTCATAATCTTCTGGGACATAGCCTGTTGATTCACCAACCAAATCAACACCTGTCGCTGCCCCCATGCCAAATTGCGCAAAAGTCTCACGAAGTTTAGCCATAGCGACCTCATAGGTTTGGGGCAATAGAATAGCTGGCACATAATCTTGACCCATCAATTTGAGTGCGATCTGTACCATATAGGTGTTTGACGAGTATTCTAGAGCCTGAATCGCAGAAAGAGGCATACTGCCGACACTGCTCGTAAACCAAGAGGTAATTGGTTTTGATGCAGCTAGCTGGATAGGCTGGTCTGTCAGAACTTGATTACCTGCAATCACGCCATTTTGCCAGCCCGCAGCAAGCACCGCTCCTTTGACAACCGAACCTGGTGTAAAGACTTTCGTAATAGTGCCTAGGGCATCTTTTGTGACCTGACCTGTTTCGGTATCGTGCTCAATACCAGCCATAGCAAGAATAGCACCCGTTTGCGGGTTCAGTGCAACAGCATACATCCCTTCTGAATGGATTGCCGTCCCTGATGTGAGCTGCGCTTGAAAGGATTGCTCAAGGATTTTTTCGACCCCTTCTTGAAAGGCTAAGTCAACCGTTAGCTTGAGGTTTTTTCCTGGCTCCCCAACTTGGGTGAGTTCATCTGATACAATTGTGTTGTCTTTGTCCAGCTTAATTGTTCTGTTGGTTTTGGTTCCCTGAAGTTCAGGCTCATAGTATTTTTCCAAATAGCTGGTGCCGACACGATCATTGAGTGAGTAGCCTTTTTCCAGATAGCTTTTAGCTTCTTCCGCAGGTAAACCAGTCTGTCGACTAGAGACCTGCCCCAATAGTGGAGTCAAACTATTTGAAGTGGGTTGCCTATCCCAGTCAGCTCGAATAGACAACCCATCCAACGACTTGTCAGCTGAAATCTGCGCAATCTGCTCCGCAGACAGGTCGCCTGTTCGGAGAGAAACCGTGTCAAAGGCAGGTGTCGCATTCATTTGGCTGAAAAGCGATACGATAGTTAATTCGTCTGCTGAAAAATCAATCTGCTCATCTGTCACTGCATCAACAGCATGCTGGTAGACGGTCGCTTCTTTTAAGCGATTGCCGTACTTGTCATAGCGCTGGTCTTCTGGTAAACCTTCTACCACCTGACGGTAGTTGTCCTGGGTCGCAAAATAATAATCAACTTTGTCCCTGCGCGTTACAGTTGTGTCTGTCACCGTCACCAACTGTGCGAGTTGCGTTGCTAACGCCTTAAGTTCAGCTGCCGTTTGACTATTAGTACGGGTAAAGGCAACGACTTCTTTGATATTATTTTGCACCAGAGGACGGCCTTTAGCATCAAAAATCTGACCGCGTGGATGAGATGTTTTTACCGTATAAACCTGGGTTCGGTCTAATTTTTCAAGGTAAAAAGCTTTGTTGATTAACTGCATATCCACCAGTCTGGCCAAGAGCACTGTCATCAAGAAAACCACCAAAAAAAAGAGGCTGTTCAAGCGGTTGGCAATAATCAGCCCAAGGGGTTTCGTTTTGCGATGGTGTCTCTGTTTGTTCATATCATCCTCTTCTTTTTACACTATCACTATTCTACCATAAATCAAGATGGTTTGGCATAGAAAACTGTGATTTTCTGAAAGTTATTTTCGCTTATCAACTGACAGAACAAGAGGTTGGAAAAACATGCCAACCTCTTGTTCATTTATTAAATATTTCATCAAAACATGAGTGTTAATCAGGTTAAGAGAAGCCATTACTCAAAAGAATTCAGTAAGTCATCGACATGTTACACCTTAGCTCATCAGACCAGTTGTCAAAGTAGCACTTTTTTAGGTTTATAGATGCCATGCCGTCGTTCAAGTATGGCCAGAACCTGGTTATCGTGAAAGGCCGCTAATAGGTCTTCTGTCCGTTCTAACTGGACAAAACGACCGTGGGAGAGTTCTGCCGCCTCTTCGTCAGTGACGTCATGACGTGGTAAATCTAAAACCCCGTACTCGATTGGTAACAAAAATGACCAATCTCCTCGCTCAACCAGCTCTGCTATTTCTCCAAGAGACTGAGCGGACGATAGGTCAAGACCTGCAGAAGCTGTGCGGCAAAGGGCGGACATGTGGCTCGCCAAACCTAGTTTTGCGCCTAGGTCAACTGCTAGTGTGCGGACATAGGTTCCCTTGCTACAGGCGACACGAAAATTAAACCGTAGGCAGTCACCGTCACTGAGCAAGGGGCTAGTTCGCTTAAAGTCAGTAATGGTCACCTGGCGCTTGGGACGCTCAACAGCTTCACCTGCCCTAGCGTACTCATAGAGCTTGCGTCCATTGACCTTGACTGCCGAATACATAGGTGGTATCTGGGTGATTTGTCCGATGAAACTCGCCATGGCTTGGTCGATGACGACTTCAGTCACATCTATTGGAACAGGGGTTCGTTCAAGGATGCTACCACTCGCATCCTCTGTCGTGGTTGAGTAGCCCAGAGTAATCTCACCCTCGTAAACCTTACCAGAATCCGTCATGTACTCGATAACACGGGTCGCCTTACCAACTGCGATTGGAAGCACTCCGACCACATCTGGGTCAAGCGTTCCACCGTGACCGATTTTCTTTTCATGCAGAATCTTGCGGAGCTTAAAGACCGCGTCATGGCTGGTCATCCCAGCCTCTTTTTTTAAGTTAATAATTCCTGACAGCATAGGTTTAGTATAGCACAAGTTGACTGAAAAACCAAGATGAGGCACATCAGCCTATCAACTGAGCAAAAAACTGCCTCTAACCATCACAGTTGCAAGCAGTTTTTTATCACTATTTGTTTTTAATCTCGGAAATTTACATAAATTAAATTATGTATAAAATTATTTCCAAAATCTTAGGATTTACTAATTGTCACAACGGTTCCCTCGCCGACTTGGCTGGTAATCGTCAGCTCAAGCTCCAGCTGGGTCAGGATGGTCTTGGTCATGTAAAGTCCGAAGCCTGTCGCCTTTTGGTGCTCATGACCATTGTAGCCTGTGAAGCCCTCCTGCCCTAGGCGTGGTAGGTCTTCTGGCAGAATTCCCAAGCCCGTATCGCTGATAACCAGCCCTTTTTCTGACAGGCTGATAGTAACAGCACCGCCTGGTTTGTTGTACTTGAGGGCGTTGCTGAGGAGCTGTTCAATGGCAAAGCTGAACCATTTTTTATCCGTGTCGAGCTGCCAGTCTCCCTCGATGGCCACGCAAATCTCCTGACTAAGGAACTGAACCCGATAGGCCTTAACCAAATCAACTATCACTTGTCTCACATCGACACGAGCAAAACGAAAATCTAGTTGTTGCTTGCTTAGCTTGAGGTAGTTAAGCAAGTTAGCCAGATAGGTGTCCAAGTGGTGGAGCTGAAGTTGGACATCTTGTGGGTTAAGCTGGTCAGTCTGTACCATGAGAGACAGAGCTGACAGGGGGATTTTCATCTGATGGGACCACATCTTGATGATGGCTTGTCGCTGGGTATCCCTTTGGGTCAGCTGACTCTGCTCCTCCTCATAGGTTTGAGCCTGCTCTGCTAAGAGGGTGAGAAAGGCGCGCTCACTAGGCTCTGATAAATCCTGTAAGAACTCTCGATCATAGTGCGCCAGCGCCAGCATTTTCCGCCGAAAAGACAGGAAAAGAAAGGTGCTAAGACCAGCCAAAATGAGCAGCACCAACCAGAGGCTAAAGAGAAAATAGCTCATGGGCAGGCCGTAAAGGGAGAACTGACCGAGAAAGAGAGCAATGGTGAGGCCGACGGTCAGGTAGAGCCAGCGGTATTCACGAAAAAAGTCTCTCAGCATAGGCGGTAGCCCTCCCCACGGATGGTGACGATACGGTCAAAGTCCACGTCACGCAACTTCTTGCGCAAGCGGGTCATGTTGACACTAAGCGTATTCTGGTCGATAAAGTCGCCGCCCTCCCACAGTTTGTCTAGCAGGGCCTCTTTGGTCACGGTTTGGTGGGCTTTTTCAAATAGCAGATCTAGGAGCTTGGTCTCGGTCGGACTGAGCTGGATCTGCCCTGTGGGACTGGTGAGGAGCCCGTCGAGGCTGAGCGTGAAGCCCTCAAACTGCCGATGACCGCTGTCAAATTGCTGAACACGGCGCAGGACAGCGGCCAACTTGGCCTCCAAAACCGCTAGCGAAAAGGGCTTGCTGATAAAATCATCCGCCCCAGTCGTCATGGCGGTTACCGCACTGACCTCATCGTCCTTACTGGAGATAAAAATGATCGGTACAGTCATGGTCTGTCGAATCCGCTCCGTCCAGTAGAACCCATTAAAATAAGGCAGACCGATATCCATCAAAATCAAATCAGGCGAAAAAGCTGTCAACTCCGTCAGAACATCTCGGAAATCTTGCACCTCCTGCACCTGATAAGATTGGCTAAAATGCTTTTTTAACAGACCAACAATGGTCGCATCGTCTTCGATAATGTAAAGTTTAGGTTGTGTCATAAGTTTATTATAGCTGAAAAAGTGGCTAGAAGCCACTTTTTACTGTCCTTTTTCATTCTGTTTTTCCAGCCACTTTACGGCTTCTTCTTGCGCCTTATCGGTCAGAACATCAGGCTGGATAGGAGCGTTGTCATAGGTTTGCCCTTTGCGGTTGACCAATTTACTGGTCGTGATAACCAGACTAGCCCCGTCATAGAGATAGACGGGTAAATTGCCTGTGGTATAGCCAGCTGTGGCTTGACCGAAAAAGCGTGCCCTGTCCAGACCCTGAAAACTCATGGCTGTAATCTCACCAGAACTGCCTGTCTTTTCGTTTATCAGAACTGCAACGGGTACATCAAGCTTCTTGACCTGACCGAGGTCAAAGGTCTGTCCGTTGCTGAGACGATTCCCCGCTAAGTTGATCGACTGACGTTGCCCATCCCTATCTTCAAAGCTAAAGAGCTGACCGTCTGGCAAGACTGGCGACAGCCCCAACAACATGGGGCTCATGTCTCCGCCACCATTGTCCTGCAAGTCAAGAATCAGTCCCTGATAGTCTTGTGCCGCTAAGGCATCTCGTACGGTTTTAGCGTACTCTTGAGAACTTGTGGGATCAAGGCTGACCCATTCTGGTAATTTGAGGTAGAGAATATCCCCTGACAAGACTTGACTGCTGGGCATAACAGAGCTCGACTGACTGACCTTTTCCTGTTTCAGAATAAAGCTGTGCTTGCCTCCTGCGACAGCAAGGGCAGGCTTGAGCAGAGCTAAACTCTCCTCGTAGGAGGTACTGGTTTTTAGCTGGTCTGCAGTCTCTGCTTTTATCGCCTGCCACTCCTTACCTCTAGCATAAAGCCCTAGGCGATCAATCTGCTCCAGACCTGCTAAGCCATAGCTTGTTGGACTCGGTGGCAGTAGATAGATGTTGTAACGAGGTCCGAAGTAAGCTAACATGCCCAGCCCCACCGTCGCAAGGATAACAAGTGTTCCAAGGATTCCCAAAAAAACTTTTCTCACGATTTACCTCTCAATCATGCCATAGTAGACCCTGCTGGTCAGCTTGTAGATGGCAAAGTAAATCACTAGAATCACAAGAATGGCTAGACCGCTAATCTGATAAACGATCACCGTATCGGTTACTCCAAAAAGCAAGAGCATCTGTTTAATCATGGTTAAGGCGACCAAGAAATGGATAATCGCCATCACAATCGGCATGAAAAAGACGGCTAAAACCTGTGAATTGATGGTCTTTTTGACGGATGCCTTACTCATGCCAACCTCTTGTAGGATTTTATAGGATTTCTTGTCCTCGACACCCTCGCTGTACTGTTTGTAGTAGATAATCAAGGCAGCACCTGCTAAGAAGGCCGTGCCTAGGAGGAAGCCTGTGAAGACAAAGCCTCCCATTTCAGCCAGCAGCATGGACAAATGCTCCTCTTTACTCTGTAAATCAAGCTCTGAGTTTGCAGCTAGGGTTGCTACTTCTTCCGCATTCAAATCCAGATGAACAGGGTAGGTTACTAGCCACTCGCCACCACCGACTTGGAAACCACCGCCGCTGTTAAAGGCATTCAGGGCATCCATCATCTCCTCATCACTGCTAAAGACCCAGACAGCAGCACTATAGAGGTTAACCGTCACAGGAACCGTCACGTCTTTGAAATTCTTAACATTGCGGTAGGAACGCCCAAAAAAGTCAATGGTTTCAATCTGGCTTTCTTCCCTCTGAAGCCAAAAGGCGGTTTCTCCGCTCTTGAGCTGAGGCAGGTCATTGCCCAGAGCCCGAAAGTCATCCTGGGTCATCAGCACCACAAAGGACAACTGGGCAGCATTGATGTTCTTGTTTTGAAGGGTCTCAGCAGTCAAGGGTCTCAGCAGTCACTTGCCAGTGCTTACCAGCCCCTACGTTAACACCGATAAGGCTAGTCATATAAGGGATGGCGGTTTTGGGAGCATAGCCGAGCTGGTCAACAACCTGCGTCTGATAGGCGGCTTCGACCTCTGCTCTGCTATTTCCCGATAGGGTCACCGTCGCACTGCGTGGAAAGAGGCGGTTAACCTGACCAGTCGCTGACCCGTAGAGAGAACTGGTCGTTGCGATTGCCACAAAGGACATGACCGCTAAAAGAGTGATGTTAGCTAATCCAACCGCATGTTGTTTAATTCGAAAGAGCATCTGGCTAGTGCTGACAAAATGCTCAGGCTGGTAGAAATAAGCCTTGTTAGCACGGCGACGCTTGAGGAACCAGGCCACAAAGGCCATGTAAAAGAGATAGGTTCCGATGATGACCAAGATCACCGCCACAAAGAAACGAAAGAGAACCGCTAGAGCCGCAACCTTACTAGAGGTCAAAGACAGGGCGTAACCACCTCCCAGAGCGAGAACACTCAAGAGAGCCAGCAGGATATTGCCACGAGGTTCACGCTCCCCAGCCTCGCTGGAGCGAAAGAGCACCAGAGGAGAGGTTTTGCCAACCTTGATCCAAGACAGAATCATCAAGAGTCCAAAAATCCCAAGGAATAAGAGGGCATTGATAACCAGCCCTGCCCAGCCCGGTTGGAACTGCAACTGGTTATAGTGGGTGATGTTGGCAAATAAGAGGTAAAAA
Organism: Streptococcus sp. E29BA; assembly: GCF_041807805.1. Lineage (NCBI taxonomy): Bacteria > Bacillati > Bacillota > Bacilli > Lactobacillales > Streptococcaceae > Streptococcus > Streptococcus sp. E29BA. The sequence goes on along the minus strand of NZ_JBGTZA010000032.1, from coordinate 9,979 downwards.
AGATTTGAAAACCCAAGGCTGACCAGAGAACCGAGGCCAACCAAGGCAAGGGCGGTAAGAATCAGCTCCAAGCTAGCAATCAGGGCAACTTGCCCCTTTCGCATGCCTAGCATATTGTAGAGCCCGAACTCCCGCGTCCGTTGCTTGATGAGAAAGTTGAAGCTGTAAATGGACATGATGATGGAGAACAGCATCAAGATAGTGATAGCTAGGCTCATTGCCGTTGTCCCATGCTTCATTTGCCTCACTACAGGACTAAACTGGACGAGGAGCGTTGACCCAGTCAGGGTATAGAGCACTAAACTCGCCAGTAAAAAGGGGGCGTAGATAGTGAGAGAATTTTTGATATTGTTGACTGCTAATTTTAAGTAAAACACCTTAATCACCTCCTAAGAGCAAATAAGCATCGACAGTCCCGTAAACGGTCGTGATAAGAAATGGTCATAACAGTTACCTTTCAATCATACGGTAATAGGTTCTACTGGTCAGTTTATAAATGGCAAAGTAGAACACGATAACACCTAAGATAACGAGCCCACTGACGGTATAAATTAACACGGACGAATGAACAGCGAAAAGTGCCAACATCTGTTTCAGCATGGTCAGAGCTAGTAAGAAATGAAGCACAGCAATGACCAAGGGCATAAAGAAGACCGTCAGAACTTGAGAGTTGATGGTGCCTTTGACGTCTTGACGAGACATCCCAACTTCCTGTAAAATCCGATAAGAACGCTTATCTTCGTGCCCTTCGCTATACTGTTTGTAGTAAATAATCAGGGCAGCTCCAAGCAGAAAGGCGATGCCTAAGAGAAAACCGACAAAGAGGAAACCACCTGTAAACCCGATTGCCACCTCGTGAAAATCTTTCCTCGTCAAGACAGTTGCGATGAGTTCGCCATCAGGGGAAAGCAAATCAGCATTGCTCGTTTTCAGGTCTTGCAACTCTTCTTCTGTTAGGGTCATAAAGACCTGATAACGCGAATCAAAGGGCATTGGTGGATTTTTCAAACTCGTATGGGCTTGATAAAGAGCATCACGTACCTGAGCATTTTCCACTACAAGCAGAACCGATGAGACGGTGTTAAGCAGGTCAGAATAGCGAGCTGTTTTAAGATTATCCTTAATCGTCAGATGATACCCCAGAAACTCAAAACTATCCAGCTGATTGGCGCCGTTTGGCTGGTAAAAATAGGCTTGACCAGGTGCCAAGTCGGCGACCTCATTACCAAACTTGCGAAAATCTTCTAAGCTAACCACATAGAGATAGGATAAACCCAAGCCATCTCCGTTTGACCTCGCATCCGCTGTCGCCACAAACTGCCGCCCCTGCCCTAGCTGAACAGGAAACATGGTCACTTGATAGTCAATGTAGGGCTTGTGCTCTGGCAGTTTATCCAGCACATACTTTTGAAAATCAGCTCGCCCTTGTCCCTCCTCTTCAGCGACGAAACGTATTTGAGTATTGGTGTCATCGATGTAGAGACGATCCAGATTGCTTATCATGCCTGTGTGGAGGGCTACTGTGGTGGCAATGGTCACAAAGGACATGATGGCCAGCATGGTAATATTGGCTAACCCTGTCGCATGTTGTTTCATGCGGAAAATCATCTGACTAGTCGTGATGAAGTGCTCGGGCTGGTAGAAATAAGTCTTATTAGCTCGGCGATGTTTCAAAAACCAAGCGATAAAAGACATGTAAAAGAGGTAGGTACCGATGATGACTAAGATCACAGCGATAAAAAAGCGACCAAGCAGCAAGAGCCCTTCCGCTTGATGAGAAGTTAAAGACAAGGTATACCCACCACCTAGGGCTAGCAGACTGAGCAAGGCTAAAAAAGCATTGCCCTTGGGCTCACGTTCACCACTTTCTGCTGTCTGAAAAAGCACTAAGGGTGAGGAGGACCTGACCCTACTCCACCCGATCAGCATCAATAGGGCAAAAATCCCTGAAAAAATCATGCTGTTGGCCAGAAAACCCAGCGATGAAAGGCTGAAATCAAGATGGTTTCCTCTGACCAGGTGGATAAAGATGAGGTAAAACACATAGGCAAAACCACTGCTCAACAGGCTCCCAAGGCCTAGGACAATGAGCAGGATGGCAACCAGCTCCAAACTAGCGACAAGACCAATCTGTCTCTTGTTCATGCCCAACATGTTATAGAGTCCGAACTCACGACTACGTTGCTTGAGGAGAACATTAAAACTATAAATGGCAACAATGACGGAAAAAAAGCTAAGAACAATTGTTGCTAAAGCCAATGTGATGGTGCCTTGACGCATGGTCTTCACTATCGGACTAAATAGCACCAGTAACGTTGACCCATTAAGCAAGTAGAGGACTAGACTAGCTAGGATAAATGGACCAAAGGCTTCTTTAGCATTTTTGATGTTATTGAGCGCTAATTTTAGATAAAACATCTCAGTCACCTCCTAAGAGGGCTGACATGGAGAGGGAGATGTCCTTGGCAAAGTCATCATTGCTGCGTTGCCCTCGGTAAATCTGATGGAAGATCCTGCCGTCCTTGATAAAGAGTACCCGCTTGGCGTGGCTGGCAGCCTTGGCGGAGTGGGTCACCATGAGGATGGTTTGCCCATCACGGTTGATGGCTTCAAAGAGATTGAGCAGGTCTTCCGAATTGCGGTAGTCCAACGCCGCAGTCGGCTCGTCCGCTAAAATCAGCTGTGGACGGGTAATCAAACTTCTTGCAATCGCCACCCGCTGCTTCTGCCCACCGGACAGTTCAAAAGGACGCTTGTCCAGAAGGTCTGCGATGCGGAGCTTAGGAGCAAGGGGAGAGAGTCGACTCTCCATCTCCTTGACCGCTGTCCGACTAAGCACCAGCGGCAGATAAATGTTGTCCCGCACCGACAGGGTGTCCAGGAGGTTAAAATCTTGGAAGACAAAGCCCAGATTGTTCAAGCGAAACTCGGAGAGCTTGCTGTCCTTAATCTGCGTGATGTCTTGACCATTCAGCACCACCTGCCCCTTGCTTGGCTTGTCCAAGGTCGCTAGAATATTGAGCAAGGTCGTCTTCCCAGACCCGCTCTCCCCCATGATGGAGATAAACTCACCCTCCTCAACCGCAAAATCCACATCTTGCAGGGCACGAACTTCCGTTTTTGAAAATCGGGTCTTAAAAACCTTCTCCAAATGATTAACTTGTAGTAGCATAATGACACCCCTTTGTTTCTTGATACTATTATTATACCCCACTCTCTTAGCCCGTGCGCTTACAGGATTGTAAGGTTTATTTTTGGGAAAATGGAAGAGCATTACACAGGATTTTCAACTCATTGAAACCGCTCTATTTTTTTGCGAAAGCTACTAAAACATGCTATAATAAAACGACAACTAAGCAAAGGAGATGATTATGGCTATAATAAATCCAAAAGTAATTAAAGGAGCTATAAAGGTTGGAAAATTTGCTCTAGGTGCTGCACAGGCTCTTGAATTTGCTCAACCCCATGTCGAAAAAGCCCTCGACCGCCATCATGAACACAATAAAGAACTCATCACCGTTCCTCAGTTTATCGGAACAGACCTCGACCAAGCTAAAAATGCCCTCGAGAAATTAGACTTTAACGTGGTGATTACCCTAGTCAAACCAGACAAGCGTTGGGTAGATAAACGCCCCAATGAAGTTGTTGATATGCAACCAAAAGCCGGTCGTCTTCACCCTAACACTATTATTAACCTCTATTACGTTGATGCTGATATTATTGATCAAAGCGATGGAGAGGTCGACCTCCCAGTCCTTGCAGGTATGATGTTAGACGATGTGCTCGAGTTACTGGAGAAAAAAGGATTTACCGCTTCCAAAGTCATCGCGGAGCCTCGTAAAGACTGGGCTAATAAAACGGTTGGTCTCGTTGTTGATAACGACCCTAAGCCGAACCTTTTGACCAAGGTGACACAACAAGGAACTGTGATCCGTGTCTTTTACCTAACTGAGGAGGTTATCGCCCAGAGCCAGGCCCTCGTCGACAAGGACAAAGCTCAACAAGAACAGCTTCAAAAAGTCATCGCAGACGGTCTAGGACTGGCTGGGAAACTCGTCGGTGACAACATCAATCAGTTAGGTAAGGTTGCAGATGGTGCTGGCAGAGTGATTGGTGATGTCGGCAAAAATCTCCAAAACTTCTTTAATCAGAAAAAATAGAAATCATAAAATTCCCTCGATGTCTTGCCACTTCGAGGGAATTTATTTCTTTTTTTAAGGTGATGTATTGTGGTGTGTCGTTAAAACTGCCAAATCAAGATTATCATCATTTTGAATGGCTTAGCAGTCGCATGGCTTTCTCCTAAACGGTCAAAAAACGGTCCAAATCATTCAGTGCTCGCTCCGCAATTTTCTCATAGCGGGCTTTTTTATCGCGAATACGCTCGCCCTCCAGCTCCTTGATAATGCCAAAGTTGACATTCATGGGTTGGAAATGTTTGCTGTCGGCATGGGTCACATAGTAAGGCAAACTACCGATAGCCGTCGTCTCTGGGAAGATGACGGCTTCTTCGCCCTTGAAGAGACGAGCGGCGTTGATACCAGCCACCAGACCGCTGGCAGCTGACTCGACATAGCCTTCAACGCCTGTCATTTGCCCAGCGAAAAAGACATTTGGACGAAGTTTAGAGCGGAAGGTCTGCTCCAAAAGGGTCGGCGAATCCATATAGGAATTGCGGTGCATGACCCCATAGCGGACAATTTCGGCATTTTCCAGCCCTGGAATCATCTGGAAGACCCTCTTCTGCTCCCCCCACTTGAGATGGGTTTGGAAACCGACGATATTGTAGAGGCTGCCAGCTGCATTGTCCTGACGGAGCTGGACAACAGCATAAGGGGTCTTGAAGTCGCCATCTCGAGGTCCCTCGTAGTCATCAGGATACTCCAAGCCCACTGGTTTCATTGGGCCATAGAGCATGGTCTTGATGCCCCGCTTGGCAATGACTTCGATGGGCATACAGCCCTCGAAGTACTTCTCCTTCTCAAAACTGTTGAGTGGCGCCTCTTCAGCAGTGACCAATGCTTCATGGAAGGCTAGAAACTCCTCCTTAGTCATAGGGCAGTTGAGGTAAGCCGCCTCACCCTTGTCGTAGCGGCTCTTGAGATAGACCTTGCTCATGTCGATGGTATTTTTATCAATAATAGGAGCAGCCGCGTCATAGAAGTAAAAACCAGCACCACCATTGAGATCGTGAATCTTAGCCGCTAGGCTGTCGCTGGTCAATGGACCCGTCGCAATCACCGTGATGGCATCTGTCGGAATCTCAGTAATTTCTTCGCGAATGACCTCAATCAGAGGGTGGTTGGTCACTTCTGCCGTCACAAGAGCTGAAAAGCCTTCGCGGTCAACAGCTAGCGCTCCGCCAGCAGGCACACGGGTCGCTTCTGCTGCTCGCAGGATAACCGAGTCCAAACGGCGCATTTCTTCCTTGAGGAGCCCAACCGCGTTGGTCAAGCTGTCCCCACGCAGAGAGTTCGAGCAGACCAGCTCAGCAAAGTTGTCTGTCTTGTGCTGGGGCGTTGCCTTGACCCCACGCATTTCATAGAGCTTGACAGGAATGCCCCGCTTGGCAATCTGGTAGGCCGCTTCAGACCCCGCCAAGCCTGCTCCGATAACGTTGATGTAGGTTGCTGTCATGATAGTTTCCATTTCTAATGTTTGTCTTTATTGTTTAATTTATATAAAACAGCTGACGTTTCAAGGGTTAAAAGGCTACCTACGATAAATTTTCTTGATCTCCTGAATCCTTTTTCGTGTTCACCGCAAAAATAAGCACCTGTTTGATGAACCTCTTTTTCACAGGTCAATTCTAAACATTTCTTAATGATTACTTCACTCATAACTTTCTATCCTCCAATGATAATTGTGTAGCTGTTTCAATAACTTTCTCAATATTTGTCGTCACATCCGAAAATGAGTTTCTAAAATACGAACTATTTCCCTTGCTAAAATTATCCAGTTGCCAAGCTAAACAACGACCGTCATTTGTGTAAGGAGTAAAGAAGATGTCTTTGACGAAGGTTTTATAATTGGTTAAACACGCTATAATAGCATCCATTTCTTCCAAAGCCGTATAAGTGATTACTGTCAACTGAACAAGGGCATTTAAGTAATTAATTGTTTGAGGAATCCGATATTCTAGAATAGTACTATCACGATTAGATAAGTTAGGATTCGTGTAACTGGTCACATCAAGGTGTAGAGCCAACATTAATCTAGACCGTGTTTCATTTGTCTGTTCAATGGCTGAAATGAGCAATTTTTGCTTAACGGCGTCATTTCTAGAAACTAGAGCTTCAATGACAAGTTGACGAGCTGTGAAAAAGCCTGCGTAACGATCGGTATATTGTCCTTGTTCCACACGAGCAAGAACACCCGCAATATCTTCTAACTGTCTAACAATCTGGCCCAACTGAGCTTGAATAGCTGATAAACCTGTCAAAGGTGCCAATTGCTCAATCTCACTCGGAACTAAGTCAACTTGATGAACAATTTTCCCAGTATGAGCATTTTTTAGGACACCATAAAGAGTACCTGTTTCTTTACGCGTGCCAATAACCCACTCTCCTTTGGCCAACTTGTCCTTGGCATAATCAGTCAAACTTGCGACATACTCTACATCACCTTTCTTATCAGAATTTGTTAAACGTTCTAAAAGTCCATTTTCTTGTACCACTTGAAACATTTTTTCCGATAATCTATTTGCTGTAACACGTTGTAGAGGGGCTAGAGACAAATAACGCAAATCATAACGATAGAGACTAAGCTCATTAGGATTCAAGACAAGCTCTTCTTTTGGGGGAAGATATAAATCAAAACTAGTCATTAATTATTCTCCAAATAAAACTCAAACCGATCGCCAACGTACTGACTACGGACATACTCGAAAGGCTGACCATCAGTGAAATAAGACACTTGAGTCAGTGCCAAAATCGCATGTCCTTTGGTCACATCCAGATAGCTAGCTACCCGTTCGCTAGCCGTTTTGGCATAGATAGTCTGCTGGCTCTTGCCAATGGCATAGCCGTTTGCGGTTAAGGTTTGGAAAAAATGTTCCGTGATGTCCTTGCGGTCAACCCCCTTAATCAGCTTTTCAGTAATGCTTGCAACTTCATAAACCAAAGGTAGATTATCCGCATAGCGTACCCGCTCCATACGAATGACTTGCTCACCAGCTGATAAGCCCAACTGCTGACACTCCGTCTCACTAGCAACCTTTCGTTGATAGGAAATTAAGCGACTGGATGGTAAACGCCCTTGTGAGGTCACGATTTCAGTGAAAGAAGTCGTCCCCCTCATCTTCTCCTGTACACGTCGGCTAGCAACATAAGTCCCAGATCCGACACGGCGCTCTAAAACACCTTCATCAACGAGTAGAGTGACCGCCTGACGCAAGGTCATCCGACTCACCCCAAATGCTTCTGCCAAATCACGTTCGCTAGGCAAACGATCACCAACAGACCACTTTCTCTCATCTACCTGTTTTTTCAACTCATCTCTGATGATCATATAAGCTGGTAACATGCTATCTCCTTACTTGCTAATTGGTATAGCTAGACACCTTTCATTATAACATAAATATTCCTAGAACAAACGTTCCAACTGATTTTATATATTTTACTACAAAAAAAGTGCTGTCTATGGTAAAATAGAGAGGATAATTGCTTTTTGATAGAAAGGAAGCCCATGACCACTACTTCTACCCCAGATGTGCAAAAAATTATTGTTCTCGACTACGGTAGCCAGTACAACCAGCTGATCACTCGCCGTATCCGTGAGTTCGGTGTCTTTTCGGAATTGCTTAGCCACAAAATTTCTGCCGATGAGGTGCGTGCTATCAAGCCTATCGGTATCATCCTATCTGGTGGTCCAAACTCTGTTTACGAGGATGGCAGTTTTACCATCGACCCTGAGATTTTCGAGTTAGGCATTCCCATTCTCGGTATCTGCTACGGCATGCAGTTGATTACCCAAACCTTTGGGGGGAAGGTCGTGCCTGCTGGGCAGGCTGGTCACCGTGAGTACGGGCAAGCGCCACTCCAGCACGACAAGATGTCCGCTCTCTTTGGCAATACGCCTGAGGAGCAACTGGTACTTATGAGCCACGGTGATGCGGTAACGGAAATCCCAGACGGGTTCGTTCGCACAGCCGTTTCTGCCGACTGTCCCTATGCCGCTATTGAAAATGACGATATCAAGGTTTACGGTATTCAATTCCATCCAGAGGTGCGCCATTCTGTCTACGGAAATGACATCCTGAAAAACTTTGCAGTTACCATCTGTGGAGCCCGTCAGGACTGGTCTATGGACAACTTCATTGACATGGCTATTGAGAACATCCGTGCCACTGTCGGCAACAAAAAAGTCCTACTGGGACTGTCTGGTGGCGTTGACTCCTCTGTCGTTGGGGTCCTCTTGCAACGCGCCATCGGTGACCAACTGACCTGTATATTTGTCGATCATGGTCTGCTCCGAAAAGGTGAAGCTGACCAAGTCATGGACATGCTGGGTGGCAAGTTTGGACTGAAGATTATTAAAGCTGACGCTGCCAAACGCTTCCTCGATAAGTTGGCTGGTATTTCTGACCCAGAACAAAAACGTAAGATTATCGGCAACGAATTTGTCTATGTCTTTGATGATGAAGCTAGCAAGCTCAAGGATGTCAAGTTCCTCGCCCAAGGAACACTCTACACGGACATCATCGAGTCTGGAACTGAAACGGCTCAGACCATCAAGAGCCACCACAACGTTGGCGGTCTACCCGAAGACATGCAGTTTGAGCTGATTGAACCCCTCAACACCCTCTTCAAAGATGAAGTCCGTGCCTTGGGAACCGCTCTTGGTATGCCTGATGAGATTGTCTGGCGGCAACCATTCCCAGGACCAGGTCTTGCCATCCGTGTCATGGGGGAAATTACCGAGGAAAAACTTGAGACCGTCCGTGAATCCGACGCTATCCTGCGTGAGGAGATTTCCAAGGCAGGACTTGATCGTGACATTTGGCAGTACTTCACTGTCAATACCGGTGTCCGCTCTGTTGGCGTCATGGGAGATGGTCGGACTTATGACTACACCATCGCTATCCGTGCCATCACCTCCATCGACGGCATGACCGCTGACTTTGCTAAAATTCCGTGGGATGTCCTGCAAAAAATCTCTGTCCGCATCGTCAACGAAGTCGACCATGTTAACCGCATCGTCTACGACATCACCAGCAAACCACCTGCAACAGTTGAGTGGGAGTAAACTAGTCCTGTGGACTAGTTTAGCCTCTAATCCTAAAAAGCTGATACTAAGAGCTTAAGCTTAACTCATTTGAACTAACAGCATTTTAACAACTGTATAAAATATTAAAACGAGATAAAATGGTTTGAACTGTCTCCAAATTGTCTCCAAAAAGAAGTCCTCTAGGGCTTCTTTTTTTAATACTGATAAATTGTAAAATATAGTGCAACAANTACGTAACCACACTACCAGAACACGAGGAAACCTATGAGCTACTCCCATGAACCATAAAAGAGCGAATAAAGATAGAGACTTATTTAGAATTAGGGTTGAAACCTCATCAAATTGCTAGTAAACTTGGCGTCCATAAGTCTACCATCTCAAGAGAGTTAGAACGGTGTCCGGCTGCTTATTCCGCAGACCTAGCCCAGAAACATGTTGACCAAAAGGCTAAGCAAAAAGGACGACAGTCTCGTTTGACCCCTGAGTTAAAAGCGGAGATTGAACAAGGTTTGAGAGCCTCTTGGTCTCCCGAACAGATTTGCGGTCGCTATCGGCTGGAAGACAAGCCAATGGTCGCTTTTAAGACCATCTATAACTGGCTCTATGCTGGCTTGATCGACATAGAACTCAACGTCTTACGTCGCAAAGGAAAAAGCCGACAACCCAGAGAAACTCGTGGGAAATTCATGATTGGAACACCGATTTCCAAACGCCCTAAAAAGTTAGGAATCGTCAGACTTTCGGTCACTGG
>NZ_JBGTZA010000031.1:0-22642 GCF_041807805.1 Streptococcus sp. E29BA | reverse complement strand
TATGGAACTTTTTTTCTACACTCAAAAGGCTCTATAATCTCCATGGTGGATTTACCCACTACAGAAATTATAGAGCCTTTGTTATTGCTGATTTGAAAGTTTTTGAGAGATATTGCTTGACATTGGCAGAAAATATGGTAAACTAATAGCGTAAACGATTGCAAAGGAGGTGGAGGTCATCTTAAAATCAGAACGAAAACGCCTGATTGCTGAGAAAATCGCTCAGGATGGAGTGGTGAGCTTAGAGAGTTTGGTTGATTTGCTGGCGACCTCTGAGTCTACGGTTCGCAGAGATTTGGATGAGCTGGAGATGGAAGGCAAGCTTCGTCGGATTCACGGCGGGGCGGAGAAAATCCAAACCTTACAGGAAGAGCTGACCAATCAGCAAAAATCTGTCAAAAACGTGCAAGATAAGCAACGCCTTGCCCGCTATGCCAAGACCTTGGTAGCTGATGGGGATGTGATTTTTATCGATTCTGGGACGACGACAGACTTGCTGGTCGAAGAGCTAAATCAGCAGGTGACGGTGGTGACCAACTCTATTCACCATGCGGTTAAGCTGGTGGATAGGGGCATAAGGACCATTATCATCGGTGGGGACATCAAGTCCTCAACGGATGCTTCTATCGGCCCTCTGGCATTGACCCAAATCCAAGGACTGAACTTTGACAAAGCCTTTCTGGGGATGAATGGCATTGACGATGGCTATCTGACCACGCCAGATATGGCTGAGGCAGCGGTCAAGTCCGCCATTATTGCCAATAGCCGCCAGACCTATATTTTGGCGGACAGCTCAAAATTGGGTGAGGTTTCCTTTGTCAAGGTGGCACCCGTGACGGCAGTGACGATTCTGACGACGACGACCGATAAAGCAATCCTTACACGACTAAAAACAGAAACGAGGGTGATTGACCTATGATTTATACGGTAACACTCAACCCTTCCATCGACTTTATCGTTCGGCTGGACAGCCTTGAGACAGGCAGTGTCAATCGTATGACCAGCGACGATAAGTATGTCGGTGGCAAGGGCATTAACGTCAGTCGCATTCTCCATAGCTTAGGCATAGAGAGTAAGGCGACAGGCTTTGTCGGTGGCTTTACGGGTGCTTTTATCCGTGATGGCTTGACAGCTGAGGGCATCGCTCACCAGTTTGTCACAGTGGCGGAGGACACCCGCATTAACGTCAAGATTAAGGCTGATATAGAGACGGAAATCAACGGGGCGGGACCTGTCATTTCCACGGAGAAGATGGCAGAGCTGGAAAGCCAGCTTGGTCAGCTGACGGCTGAGGATGTGGTCGTCTTTGCAGGCTCTGCACCTACCAGTCTGGGCAATCAAGTCTATAACCGCTTGATTCCACTGGTGCGCGAGACCGGTGCACAGGTGGTCTGTGACTTTGAAGGGCAGACCTTGCTGGACAGCTTGACCCATCAGCCTTTGCTTGTCAAGCCAAACAATCATGAGCTGGAAGCTATTTTTGGGGTGGAACTCAATGGTCTGGACGATGTTGAGCGCTATGCCCGTGAGATTTTGGCCAAGGGTGCTCAAAATGTGATTGTGTCCATGGCAGGCGACGGTGCGCTGCTCGTGACGCCAGAAGCGGCTTATTTCGCCAAGCCAATCAAGGGTGTGGTAAAAAACTCAGTCGGTGCAGGAGATTCCATGGTGGCTGGTTTTACAGGGAAGCTGGTTGAGACTGGTGACCCAGTTGAAGCCCTCAAATGGGGTGTCGCCTGTGGCACGGCAACAGCCTTCTCAGATGATTTGGCTGACATGAGCTTTATCACAGAAACTTATCAAAAAGTAGAGGTAGAAACACGATGAAACTTCAGGATTTACTGAACAAAAATGTCATGTTGCTGGACTTGCAAGCAACAACAAAGGAAGCAGCCATCAATGAGATGATTGCGAAATTGGTGGAACAAGGCGTGGTGACGGATGCGGACACCTTTAAGACAGGGATTATGAACCGTGAGGCGCAGATGACAACTGGTCTCGGTGATGGAATTGCCATGCCCCACAGCAAAAATGCTTCGGTTAAGGAGGCGACTGTCCTCTTTGCTAAGTCAAACAAGGGTGTGGACTATGCGTCGCTGGACGGTCAGCCAACGGACTTGTTCTTCATGATTGCAGCGCCAGAAGGGGCAAACGATACCCACTTGGCAGCTCTTGCAGACTTGTCTAAGTATTTATTGAAAGAGGGCTTTGCGGCAAAACTCCGTCAAGCAGGCTCAGCAGAAGAGGTAGTGGCAGCTTTCAACTCAGAAGAAGCCGCTGCGACAGCTTCAGCTGACAGCTCAGCACCAGCTAGCCAAGACTTTATCGTGGCAGTCACAGCTTGTACGACAGGGATTGCCCACACCTACATGGCAGAAGAGGCTCTTAAAAAAGTAGCGGCTGAGATGGGTGTTGGGATCAAGGTAGAAACCAACGGTGCCTCAGGTGTTGGTAACCGCTTGACCACTGAGGACATTGCTAATGCCAAAGGGGTTATCATCGCCGCAGATAAGGCAGTTGAGATGGACCGCTTTAACGGTAAACAACTGGTACAACGTCCAGTCGCAGACGGTATCAAGAAAACAGAAGAACTCATCAACATCATCTTAGATGGAAAGGCGGACACCTACGTGGCGAAAAATGACGGTCAAACAGCAGCGGCAGCTGCGCCAACTAGCCTTGGTGGTGCCTTCTATAAGCACCTCATGAGCGGGGTGTCTCAAATGCTCCCATTTGTTATCGGTGGCGGTATCATCATCGCCTTGGCCTTCTTGATTGACGGTGCGCTCGGTGTGCCACAGGATAGTCTGGGTAGCCTTGGTTCTTACAATGAATTGGCAGCTATGTTTATGAAAATCGGCGGGGCAGCCTTCGGCTTCATGTTGACACTGCTGGCTGGTTATATCGCTTACTCCATCGCTGAAAAACCAGGTCTAGTTGCTGGTTTCGTGGCAGGTGCCATTGCTAAAGACGGTCTGGCTATCGGTAAGATTGAATTTGGTGCAGCAGCAGAAGGTGCTGTACCAACAGCGGTATCATCAGGCTTCCTCGGTGCCCTTGTCGGTGGTTTCTTGGCTGGTGCGGTTGTCCTTGGTCTCAAGAAAGCCTTGGCAAACTTGCCAAAATCTCTGGAAGGGATTAAGTCAATCCTTCTCTACCCACTTCTTGGTGTCTTGATTACTGGTTTCCTCATGTACTTTGTCAATATTCCTATGGCGGCAATTAACGAAGGCATGAACAGCTTCTTGTCAGGTCTTGAAGGCAGCTCTGCTATTCTCCTCGGTCTTGTTCTTGGGGGCATGATGGCGGTCGATATGGGTGGTCCAGTCAACAAGGCGGCCTACGTCTTTGGTACAGGAACCTTGGCAGCGACTGTGGCCAACGGTGGTTCTGTAGCGATGGCAGCGGTTATGGCTGGCGGCATGGTGCCACCACTTGCGGTCTTTGTTGCCACTCTCCTTTACAAAAACAAGTTCACTGCTGAAGAACGTAACTCTGGTTTGACCAATATTGTGATGGGGTTGTCCTTCATTACAGAAGGAGCGATTCCGTTTGGTGCAGCTGACCCAGCGCGTGCTATTCCTAGCTTTGTAGCTGGTTCTGCTCTGGCGGGTGCCTTGGTCGGTCTGTCTGGTATCAAGCTCATGGCGCCACACGGCGGTATCTTCGTGATTGCTCTTACCAGCAATCCAGTGCTCTACATCGCCTTTATCCTCATCGGAGCTATTGTTTCAGGTATCCTTTACGGTGCTTTGCGTCAGGCAAAATAAGCGCTTAAACCTCGTCCTTGTGGCGGGGTTTTTATGTATTTGAAAAGATTATCAAAGCCATCAGATCTGACAGACAGGCTACAACTGCTACAAAAAAAGCTCACCAGTATCTGGGGAGAGCTTCATCAAGCCCTTTGCTTGTCCTACTAATGAATTAGTTTAGAAATAGTTGTAGTAGCGGTCCACTGTTTCCTTTTTATCTTCTTCATTTTTCTCGTTAAATCTTTTCTATCAAGCCATATAGCGATGTAACACCTGCATGATCACTGTCAGAAAAGCTATTTTGCTCTCCTTGTGGTATAATGAGACCATGAAGATTAGACCTGCAACCCCTGCGGACGCGGCAGCGCTTGTCGCCATTTACGCCCCTTATGTGACAGATACAGCAATCACCTTTGAAATTGAGGTGCCTAGCGCCAGCGATTTCGCCCAGCGAATCCATACCATTAGTCAGCAATTTCCCTATCTCGTCGCTGAAGGTACTGACGGTGCTTTGCTTGGATATGCCTACGCTAGTTCCTATAAGAATCGAGCAGCCTATGATTGGACGGTTGAGCTGTCGGTTTATGTTGACCAGACTGTGCGCCATCATGGCATTGGCAAAGCGCTTTACGATGAGCTTGAGCGCCAGCTTGTTGCAATGGGTATTGTCAATTTTTTGGCTTGCATTGCCCTACCTAACGAGCCTTCCATTGCTTTTCATCTAAAACGTGGTTATGAACAGGTTGCCCATTTTAAAGAAGTTGGCTACAAGTTTGACCAGTGGCACGACATCGTCTGGTTGCAAAAGCAGGTTTTGACAAATAAAAATCGTTGACAATTAGTAGTCAAAATGGTAGTAGTGACATCTTTCAGAATAAACCAAAGTTTTTGTCACGCACTACTCTGTTATTTTAGTTAACAACTGCTCCAGTACAGCCTTGTTGCTGATTTTTGCTCATCTTGTTCGCTACCGTAGCGAAAATCAGACATGTTCGTTTTTTTTTGCTAGAATAGAAGGAACAGAAGAAAAAGGAGGCGTCTTATGACCCATTACGATTTATTGGTTATCGGCTTTGGTAAGGCTGGTAAGACTCTGGCTGGCAAACTGTCAGCAGCTGGCAAAAAGGTGGCTCTGGTCGAGGAAAATTCGGCCATGTACGGTGGGACCTGCATTAACATCGGCTGTATCCCAACCAAGACCCTGATTGTGGCAGCTGAGAAAAACTGGGATTTTGCGCAAGCCATGTCCCAAAAAGAAACTGTTGTGACCCGTCTGCGTAACAAGAACGAGGCTGTTCTTAAAGGCGCAGGTGTTGACCTCTATAACGCCCGTGCCCGCTTTGTTGCAAACAAGACCGTGGAGCTGACGGCTGGCGAGGACAAGGAGCAATTGACGGCGGATATCATTGTAATCAACACAGGAGCTAAGTCCAATGTCCTGCCGATTCCTGGGCTTTTAGATACCGCCGGTGTTTATGACAGCACAGGTATCCAGCAGTTGAGTGAGCGTCCTGAACGTCTGGGTATCATTGGAGGTGGCAACATCGGTCTCGAGTTCGCTAGCCTTTACAGCAAACTGGGCAGCCAAGTAACTGTTTTTGATGCCGCACCGACCATTCTCGGTCGCGATGAGGAAGTGGTCGCTAAGTTGGCTAAGAGTTACCTAGAGGAAGACGGCGTTAGCTTCAAACTCGGTGTCTCGATTTCTGGGGTGAAAAATAGCGGAGCGACTGTCCTTGTAACCGCAGATGGGGAAGACTATGCTTTTGACGCTGTTCTCTATGCCACAGGTCGCAAGCCAGCTACTGAGGATTTGGGTCTTGAGAACACCGACATCGAACTGACTGAGCGTGGGGCAATCAAGGTTGATGACTACTGCGAGACAACGGTTAAAGATATCTACGCTGTCGGCGATGTCAATGGAGGTCTTCAGTTTACCTACACCTCGTTAGATGATTTCCGTATCGTCTTTGGCAAACTGACTGGCAATGGTGACTACAAACGCAGTGACCGTGGTCAGGTACCGACGACTGTCTTTATCGAACCAGCCCTGTCTCGTGTCGGCTTGACCGAAAAAGAGGCCATTGCTGCAGGCTACGAGGTCATCGCTAATGAATTGCCAGTCGCCAACATGCCACGTGCCCATGTCAACAACGATCTCCGTGGTATTTACAAGGTCGTCGTGGATAAAAAGACCAAGCTTATCCTGGGAGCAACCCTCTTTGGAGCTGGGTCTCAGGAGATTATTAACCTCCTGACCATGGCGATTGACAATAAGATTCCTTACACCTACATCAAGAACCAACTCTTCACTCATCCAACGATGGCTGAGAACTTGAACGATGTCTTTAATTTCTAAAAAAATGACCACCGACTGAGAAGTTGGTGGTTTTATGGTATAATAGGCTATGCTCATTAACAGAAAAAGTTACTTCTATCTCTTAATCCTGACTATTTTTCTCGGCTTATCATCCAGGAAGCTAGTGATTTTTCCAGCAGAACTGGGTGATGCCTTGTGGGCTGTTGCTGTTTATTTGGGTTATCGGCTGATTTTGATGTCAACCAGTCGTCGAACAACAGCTATTTTAGCGCTAGTCACTAGTTTTGTGGTGGAATGGTCCCAACTGTTGACGTGGGACTGGCTTCTTGCTATCAGACAGACGACACTAGGGCATTTGTTTTTAGGACAAGGCTTCCGCTTTTGGGATTTAGTCGCCTATGCTGTTGGCATTCTGGCTATTTTTCTGATTGATGATCGACTATTAAAAAAGGAGTGACGCGGTGATTACCCCAAAAATGGATCAATACTACGAGAAAATACGTGACAAGAAGCGACAAGATTATCGTCGCCTTAACTACCAAACCTTGGTTTATCCTGAATTGATTTTTATCGGGGATTCCATTACCGAATGGTTCCCCATTGAGCGTTTGATGAATATCAAACGTACCTGGGTTAATCGTGGTAGCGCAGCCTCAAACAGCCAGCACCTTCTGGATCATCTAGCAGTTCATGTGTTCGGCTCAGCAGTTCGTCAAGTGGTGCTTTTAATTGGGACTAACGATATTGGTTATGATTTGCCACGCGAAAAGACGCTTGCTAACGTTCGGGAGATGATTGGTCAGATTAGGGCGGATTACCCATTAGCGACAGTCTATCTGCTTGAAGTTTTACCAGTGAATGAGGATAAGGTCTATTATCATACCGTGGATAATCGGACAAATCAGGCTATCCAAGACCTGAATGCAGGCTATGCTGCCTTAGCAGACGACCTAGCGGGTGTGGAGTTGGTCAACACTTACCACTCTTTCCTGAATGAAGCCGGTCAACTTGCCCCTGATTTAACAAAAGATGGACTACATCTCAGTGAAGCAGGCTATGTTCTCTTAGCGGAGATCCTACAGCAGGTGATTTAACTGAAGGATTGTGGTATAATGAGAAACGCATTTATTCTAGTCAGAAGGAAGTGTAGCAGCCATGCGCATAAAAATCCATCTCAAGTGTAGCCAGTGTGGCAGTAAAAATTACCTGACCAGTAAAAATAAAACCACTCATCCAGAAAAAATTCAAGTGACAAAATACTGTCCCAAAGAGAGAAAAGTGACCTTACATCTTGAATGTTAAGTGAAAATGTGTTAGAATGGTCAAGATGATAGTGGAGGACACACGAGATGTATAGCATTTTACTCACCATTTTACTTGTTTTATCTGGGCTCTTAGTGGTCGCAATTTTTATGCAACCGCAGAAAAACCCAAGCAGCAACGTTTTCGATAGCAGTGGTTCAGAAGCTCTCTTTGAGCGGACAAAGGCACGTGGATTTGAAGCATTTATGCAACGTTTCACGGGAATTTTGGTCTTTTTCTGGATGGCCATTGCCTTGGTGCTAGCTATTTTATCAAGTAAATAGTCAAGTGAGCTTGTGACGGTTGTCCCAAGCTCTTTTATTGCTTTGAAAATAGCAGAGCGATGTCCTCTACTGGTTTAAACCTCCCCTGACAGAACAATCAGACGGTGTGGTCTGTGAAAAAAAGGATACATGCTATCAAACAAAAGGATTAAAGGAAATGAAAGAACAATTACTAACTTATTTACAGGAGCATGGCAAGTCCAGTGTCCATCAGCTCGCTGAAGGTCTCGATATGGCGACCTCGGCAGGCTTTCGTGACCTGGTCAAGACCATCTCCAAACTAGAAAGCCAAGGGCGACTTACCTTCGATGACCAAGGGAACATTGCCCTAAACACTAAGAAACCAAAGAGACAGGACATCACCCTCACAGGGATTTTCCGTGCCAATAAGGCAGGTTTTGGTTTTGTTAGTGTCGATGAGGCAGAAAATGACCTTTTTGTCGGTCGTAACGATGTCGGCCATGCCTTGGATGGTGATACCGTTGAGGTTGCTATCACCAAGGTTGGTGACCGCCTCAAAGGCACGGCTGCTGAAGTCCGTGTGGTCAAGGTGGTCAAGCGTGCGCTCACAACCGTGGTTGGCAAGGTGATACTCGACAATCAACAGCCAGACTACATCGGCTACATGACCAACAAAAACCAGAAAATCCAGCAACGGATTTACCTCAAGCCAACCTCATTGGTGCTTGAGGGGTCAGAGATTGTCAAGATTGCTATCGAGACTTATCCTAGTCGCCAAAATGATTATTTTGTAGCGAGCATTCGTGACATTATCGGGCACGAGGGGGATGTTGGGATTGATGTCTTAGAGGTGCTAGAGAGCATGGATATTGTGTCCGAGTTCCCAGCAGCTGCACTGGCGGAGGCCGACGCTTTGCCAGATGTGCCGCAAGAGAAGGACTATGTTGGTCGGGTCGATTTGCGTCAGGAACTGACCTTTACCATTGACGGGGCGGATGCTAAGGACTTGGACGATGCCGTTCACATCAAGCGGTTGGACAACGGCAACTTCGAGCTGGGGGTTCACATCGCTGATGTGTCCTATTATGTGACTGAAGGGTCCGAGCTGAACAAGGAAGCACTCAAGCGGGGGATATCAGTCTATGTGACTGACCGAGTGGTTCCCATGCTACCAGAACGCCTGTCTAACGGCATCTGTTCCCTCAACCCGCAGGTGGATCGCCTGACCCAGTCGGCCATCATGGAGATTGACCGTCAGGGGCGCGTGGTTGATTATCAGATCTGCCAGTCAGTCATCAAGACCACCTACCGCATGACCTACACCGACGTTAATGGCATGTTGGCGGGTGATGAGGCTCTTTTGGAGCAGTATCACTTGATTGCTGCGGCGGTTAGGGACATGGCAGAGCTACATAGGATTCTCAAGCAGATGAGGGAGCGTCGGGGTAGTCTCAACTTTGATACCAGAGAGAGTAAGATTCTCGTTGACGAGAAGGGTCTACCTCTTGATGTTGTTGTCAGGGAACGTGGGGTTGCTGAGCGCTTGATTGAGTCCTTCATGCTTGCAGCTAATGAATGCGTGGCTCAGCACTTCAATAAGCTCAACCTGCCTTTCATCTATCGGATTCACGAGGAGCCAAAGGCAGAAAAGTTACAGAAATTCATCGACTATGCTAGCCTTTTTGGGGTTCAGGTTCGAGGTACTGCCAGCAAGATTTCGCAAGAAGCCCTGCAAGATGTTATGAAGCATATCGAGGGGCAGCCAGGCAGCGATGTGTTATCCATGATGCTGTTGCGCTCTATGCAGCAGGCGAGGTACTCGGCGCACAACCACGGCCATTATGGGTTGGCAGCAGCCTTTTACACCCACTTTACCAGCCCTATTCGCCGTTACCCTGACCTCTTGGTGCATCGGTTAATCAGAGAGTACGGTCATTTGACGGCTGAACAAGTGGAGCATTTTGAGCAAATCATTCCTGAAATTGCCAGCCAATCATCGGCTTTAGAGCGTCGCGCCATCGATGCAGAGCGAGTGGTTGAAGCCATGAAGAAAGCTGAGTACATGGAAAAACATGTGGGCGAAGACTTTGAAGGTATCATCTCCAGCGTGGTTAAGTTTGGTCTCTTCGTCGAGTTGCCAAATACCATCGAAGGTCTGATTCATGTGACCAATCTACCAGAGTACTATCACTACAATGAAAGGACGCTCAGTCTTCATGGGGAAAAATCTGGCGTGGTCTTCCGTGTTGGTCAGCCCATCAGGGTCAAACTGACCAGGGCGGACAAGGAGACGGGTGATATTGACTTTGACTACCTGCCGAGCGACCTAGATGTTAGGGAAAAGCCAGCGAAGTCAGACAGAACTAGCCGTGCTAGACGGCAGCATAAAAAGCGTCACGAGGACAAGGGAAGCGACAGCAAGTCTCATCGCCTGCGGTCAGGTAAGGCTGTCATTTCCCAAAAAGAAAGAGAGCAGAAGAAGGGCAAAAAGCTCAAGGACAAGGCTAAGAAAGGATCAAAGCATGGCAAAGGGGCAGGGAAATGTCGTCGCGCAAAATAAGAAGGCACGGCATGATTACACGATTGTAGAGACCTATGAGGCAGGGTTGGTGCTGACAGGGACGGAGATTAAGAGTGTCCGTGCGGCGCGGATTCAGCTCAAGGATGGCTATGTGCAGATCAAGCGAGGAGAGGCTTGGCTGGTCAATGTGCATATCAGCCCCTTTGAGCAGGGCAATATCTGGAACACCGACCCTGAGCGTACCCGCAAGCTCCTCCTCAAGCGCAAGGAAATCGCGAAGCTGGAGCAGGAGGTCAAGGGCACAGGCATGACCATCGTACCGCTCAAGGTCTATCTCAAGGATGGCTTTGCTAAGCTCTTGATCGGTCTGGCCAAAGGGAAACATGACTACGACAAGCGTGAGTCCATCAAGCGTCGTGATCAGAACAGGGATATCAAGCGCACCATGAAGAACTTTAATGGACGATAAACACAACCCTCTGACCTTTGTCAGAGGGTTGCTCTTTTGTGAGGAAAAATGTTCAGCTAATCAAAGCCCAAAGATCAGCAAGACTATTCCAAGCAATATGCATCACGATAGGGATGTAGATGTTCTTACTGTAGCGATAAGCCATAGATAGGGCTAAACTAGGTATCAGATAAAAGATAAAGGCTATCCACGACCATGAATAGCCGATAAAATGGAAGGCTGAAAAGAAAGAAGCTGACAATAAGACATCGAGGTAATGACGTGAGTTTTTGAAATAAGCATCCATAAAATCGGCACGACAGATGAGTTCTTCTAGGATGGGACCGATGATATTATAATTTAAAATGAGCAAGGCTTGTGCCAAGGGGACGAAACTCAAAAAGCTCAATTCTTTCTGAAAACTACTGGTTCCACCATAGTTTATCAGTGATTTTATAGGGAGACGGAGTAACTGAGCACAGACAAAGAGTAAGAGAGCTATCATCACCTGTTGCTTGGTCACGCGCCAGTGATGGAAAAGCTCTTTTTGAAAATGTTTGAGGATAAAAACATAGCTTGCCAGTAGGATTAGCGTGGCAAAAAAGTTAACGATAGAAACATTTGTGATGCCAAAACTATTTTTTCTGTATAAGATAACGACGTACTCATAGCAACGATATAGGATGACCATCAAGATTGGATAGCCCAATCGCTTGAGGTGTTGTTTGATGTCAGAAGATGGTGCCATTAGGGAGTTCTCCGTTTGATTTTTTCCTCATAACTATCAGGTGACATGACGCGACCGCCCCGCCACAGGCAAATGGGTCAATAACCGCAACTCCACCGCTAATATTGAGTAATTCTTTTTCGGTTAATGGTTTCCTTGTTTGAGTTTTCATCTAACAAATTCTCCTTAAAAATTGCTATTGTTACCACTGGCCAGTGATGTTCTGAGTATAGCAATATCAGGGAATTTTTGACGGCTAATTCCTAAACAGTCATCGAAACGTCCAGAATGGTTAGTTTTAACAATATTTTACCATCATTTTATCACCCGATAGTAATGTCGTCAAGAATGATTTAATTGTGTTGAAAACTAACTCTTGTTCAATAAGTTTTCTGAGTAGAAGGAAATTAAAAAATAGTGTATGATAGAAAACGTGTGTAGAAAGGAGGGGTTATGCCCTATATGTTATTTGCCTTGGCAGCCTTTATCGGGGGGATTGTTCAAGGAACGACAGGTTTTGGAGCAGGTGTTATCAGTATGCTTGTTTTGCCCTATCTGTTGCCTTTGCCAGAAGCAGCTGGGGTCTCTGGTGCGATTGCCATTTGGATTTGTGGGATGATTTTCTATCGTTATCGACAGCATGTTAATTGGAGCAATATCTGGGTGATTGTCGCCGTTTATATCATGGCGAGTTTGACCGCTATCCAGATGGCGCCAAGGCTTAATACGACTAGTCTAAAACTAGCTTTCGGTGTCTTTTTAATCGTGTTGGCCCTTTATTTTTTGCTGGTTAAGGATAATCTTGTCATAACACCTAACCTGATGACTAAGGTCATTGTGGGTGGGCTATCTGGTCTGAGTGATGGCTTTTTTGGGATTGGCGGTCCGCTGATGGTTGTGCTGTACCTAGCCTTTTCTAAAAGTCGTGAAGAATATCTCGCGACCTTGCAGTTATCTTTTGTACTGGTTAGCGCAGTCAATTTAGTGCTTCGGTTGCAACAAGGCATTCTGGATTCGTCTCACCTGCCTTTTATCGTTCTGGGTCTCTTAGCCATGACAGGAGGCTTGCAGATTGCCCATCGTCTTAACGAGCGATTAAACCCTAATCATTTGCGACAAGCCACTTATTGGCTGATTGCTTGTTCTGGAATCCTGACTGTGGTGACGACCTTATGGAACTAATAACTCTTCGTCAATGGTTAACCATGCTATGGCTAGTTTGGAACATAGCGGTCGGTTTAGTTTATATTTGGGACAAGTACCGTGCCATCAGAGGAGAATGGCGCATGTCTGAAAAAACGCTATTAACTATAACATCTATCTACGGTGGTACAGGTGCCTACGTGGCTGCTCTGCTCTGTCACCATAAAACAAAAAAATGGTATTTCCACTTGGCATGGTGGTTAGGTATCGTCTTAAGTATAGGCACTTTTTATCTTGTTTTCCGCTATTTTTAAAACGATTGCTTGGCTGTGGGCAATCGTCCCTTTTTTTGTTATAATGGTTTTATGGAAAAATCTCAAAAAATTGCTAATTACCAGCTTATGCTGGCACAAGCTGAAGCGCTGTTTGCTCAAGAAACCAATGCTTTAGCTAATCTTTCAAATGCTTCAGCCTTAATCAATCAGACCTTACCGAACTCCGTTTTTACAGGTTTTTACCTGTTTGATGGGCAAGAATTGATTTTAGGCCCTTTCCAAGGCAAGGTGTCTTGTGTTCATATCGCTCTGGGGAAAGGAGTCTGCGGTGAGTCTGCTGAAAAACGTGAGACCATGATTGTACCAAATGTCAAGGAGCATGCTAATTACATCGCTTGTGATTCAGCTGCCATGTCTGAAATCGTCGTGCCGATGGTTAAAAATGGTCAGCTCATCGGAGTGCTGGATTTGGATAGCCATGTCATTGGTGACTACGATGACGTTGACCAAAACTACCTAGAGCAGTTTGTGGATCTGCTATTAACCAAGACCCGCTTTAATTTTGACATGTTTGGAGCTGACTAATGTATCAAGCCCTATACCGCAAATACCGTAGCCAAACCTTTGACGAGATGGTTGGTCAAGAAGTTATCGCCAAGACCCTCAAGCAGGCAGTGGCGACGGGCAAGATTAGCCATGCCTACCTCTTTTCAGGTCCTCGAGGAACAGGTAAAACCTCCGCTGCCAAGATTTTTGCCAAGGCCATGAACTGTCCCAATCAGGTGGACGGTGAACCTTGTAACGCCTGCGACCTCTGTCAAGATATTACTAGAGGTGCCTTAGAAGATGTCATTGAAATCGATGCTGCTTCTAACAATGGGGTCGATGAAATCCGTGACATCAGAGACAAGTCGACCTATGCCCCCAGCCGAGCTAAGTATAAGGTTTACATCATCGACGAGGTGCACATGCTCTCGACAGGGGCATTTAATGCCTTGCTCAAGACCCTAGAAGAGCCGACAGATAATGTGGTCTTTATCCTTGCGACCACGGAACTTCACAAGATTCCAGCAACAATCCTGTCGCGTGTCCAGCGCTTTGAGTTCAAGAGCATCAAGCCTGCGGCTATCCGAGAGCATCTAGCCCATGTCCTCGACCAAGAACAAATCACCTATGACGAACAAGCTCTAGCTATTATTTCCAAGCAGGCACAAGGTGGGATGCGTGACGCCTTATCTATCCTTGATCAGGCGCTTAGTTTATCAGATGGAACCCAGCTAACGACAAGTGTTGTAGAGGATATCACAGGAACGATTGCCCTGACCGCTTTATCGGCTTATTTTGGTGCTATAGCAGAGCAGGACAGCTTGTCTGCCTTGACGCATTTGCAGACCATCTTTGATAGTGGGAAGAGCATGGGTCGCTTTGCGACTGATTTGCTGACCTACATGCGAGACCTCTTAATCGCTCAGCATGGAGGTGAGGTTGATGGATTAGGAGATCAGGATCACCTTGCCTTACCTGCAGAGCAGCTCTTTACCATGATTGACATTGTGACGAGGAGCTTGTCCGAGATAAAATCAGGCAGTCATCCCAAATTATACGCTGAAATGATGACCATCAAATTGGCTAATCCAGCACAGGAAACAACTCTGCCTGATGATGTGGCTCAACAGCTTAGCAGCTTGAAGCATCAGCTCACAGAGCTCAAGACCTTACTAGCTAGTCTCCAGCAACAACCAAGTGGCTCTGCTATTTCCCAAAAGAAAGCAGCACCAATCAAAAATGCCTACAAGCTGGACAAACGTAAGGTTTTGGAGATTATGGCAGAGACTGTGCAGGAAGCTCAGCAGTCACGCGCCTATCTGGATGCTCTTAAGGGGGCCTGGAATGAGATTTTAGACAGCATTTCACCGCAGGACAGAGCCTTATTGCTTGGTTCTGAACCTGTTTTAGCCAACGCAGAAAATGCGCTCCTAGCATTTGAAACGGCCTTTAGTGCCGAGCAGGTCATGAAGCGAGGCGATCTGAACACTATTTTTGGCAATATCATGAGTCAAGCAGCTGGTTTCTCTCCAAATATTATGGCGGTGACCAAGGCTGATTTCAAGCTGCTTCGGACAGAGTTTGCTAGACAGCATCGGTCCAACGACCAGCCAGCAGAAGAAGTGTCTCAAGAAGCACCAGTTGTCCCAGAAGCTTTTCAATTTCTAGCAGAGAAGATTGAATGGGTAGATGATTAAATCGTCAAAAGAGGTCCTATCGAAACGTATAATTTTCGATAGGACCTCTTTGTGATCAATTGTTTAGGTTGATGGTTAAGCGATTTTAGATGGTTAGTGCGGGTTTAGGTTTAAGAAAAATAAGGGTTGAACCGTTTTTCATTTCCTATCGTCGTGTTCATGCCGTGTCCAGGGTAGACCGTATAGTGGTCAGGCAGGGTAAAGAGCTGTTCGCGAATCCCTGTCAGGAGCGCTTGATGATCGCTGGTTGGCAAGTCTGTTCGTCCGATAGTCCCCTTGAAGAGAGCATCACCTGTAATAACTATTTCGTCTTGGTCAAAGACAAAAGAGACACCTCCGATAGAATGCCCTGGAGTTGGTCGCACAGTAAACTCAAACCCCGCCAGTTGATAGGTTTGGTGAAGCACGAAGATTTTCTCTGCTGGCTGGATGACCACATCGGCCATATCATCATGGCGTGCTAATCCAGAAAGATTAGCAACAGGCGTATAGAGCCAGCTGGCCTCATGTTCTGACACATAGACAGGCGGATGGTTAAATTTTTCGCGGATAATGTCCACGCTCATGATGTGGTCATAATGGGTATGAGTCAAGAGAATGGCTGCAACAGGTTTGTCAATATTGGTCAAAGTGTCTATAATTTTTTGGCTATCACTACCTGGGTCAATGACCAGGACAGCCTGATCGTTAATGAGAAAGTAGGTATTTTCACTAGCAACAGCGTTGATGGTTTTTAAAATTTTCATAAGACCAGTATAGCAAAAAACCTTATATTTTGCATGAATTCAGGACAAAAAATAACACATCTGGTCAAAAAAATTATAAAATAGTCATGAAAGGAGTTTAGAGATGACAACAGATATTTTTTCTGCTATTGAAAAAGGTGCACTGTTATTAGATGTTCGTCCAGCATCTGCCTATGCAGCTGGGCACATCAAGGGTAGTCAGAGCGCTCCCTTGGAGGATTTAGCGACAACTGACTTGCCAGAGGACAAGGAGCAGCCAATCTATGTGCACTGCCGCTTAGGGATTAAGTCTAAAGAAGCCAAAAGCCTTTTGGAAGAAAAGGGCTACACCAACGTGGTCGATTTAGGCTCTATCGATGATATGGTTGCACGTGGCTTTGATTACCAAGAGTTTGGGCAATAGCAGAGCTGATTACACTGAGGTGACATCATCTCAGTTTTTTGGTTGCTTAGATAGCTCTGCCATGTTATCATAGAAGAAAGTATAACCAATAGGAGGGCTTATGGAAACACCGAGCCGTGTGGGACTTTTTGTCCATCTTTATTATAATCGTGATAGCCGAAAACTTAATAAGTACGGTGATTTTCACTACCATTCTAAGAAATGTCGCTATGTCCTCATCTATGTACCATCAGATGACATCGAGGCTGTGATGACAGAGCTCAAGGCTCTGAAATTTGTCAAGAGTGTCCAACCGTCCTATCTGGATGACATTGACCGCCAATTTGTTGGTAATCTGACTGCTCATGAACTGGTCTAGTGACCGAGTGCTTGATAGTGGTTAGTCCATTTTCACTTTGACTGGAAGAATTGAAAATTTCAAAGAAAACCCTTGACAAAAGCAGTCACTTTATTAGATAATAGAAGAAAGAAAACGCTTTTAATATTTTCAAGGAGGTTTGCGATGCAAATTATTAAACGAAATGGTCAGTTAGCTGACTTTGACCCAGATAAGATTTATCAAGCCATCATTAAAGCCGCACGAACAGTCTATGTGATTGATGATACTTGGCGTGAAAATTTGGCTGAAGTAACTAAGAAAGTCGTCATTGATTTGCATGAGGCACAGGTTGAGCGTCCAACAATTTCGATGATTCAATCAATGGTTGAATATCGCCTTTTAGAAGCTGGCTACCTCAATATCGCAGAGCACTATATCTCTTATCGTTTGCAACGCGATTTGGAGCGTAATGGCTATGGTGATTTAATTAGTGTCCATCTAAAATTTGATCAGATTAGATAATCTTTCAACGATTGACCATCTACTCAGAGCCTGTATTCACAACTGATGTGCTTTGACTTGAACTTGATTTTAGTCCTTATCCGCAAGCGTTCTTACCAAATATTGGCAATGAGAACTGATGAGCGTTCGGGCTAAACGGCAAACAAGTCTAGCAAATATCCGTTAGAATGCAGGTTTTTATGCTATAATAAAAAGTATCAATTGGGAGGTGTTCTGGTGAACTATTTATCGGTTAGCGACTTAACCAAGTATTTAAAACTAAAGTTTGACCGTGATCCTTACTTGGAACGGGTTTATTTGACTGGTCAAGTGTCTAACTTTCGTAGACGGCCAACTCACCAGTATTTTTCCCTAAAAGATGACAAGGCTGTGATTCAAGCCACCATGTGGGCTGGTATTTATAAATCACTGGGTTTCGCTCTAGAAGAAGGCATGAAGCTCAATGTTGTTGGTCGTATCCAACTTTATGAACCTGGCGGTAGTTACTCTATTGTCATCGAAAAAGCTGATCCAGATGGCATTGGTGCCCTAGCTGTTGCTTTTGAACAGTTGAAAAAGCGGCTGGGAGAAGCAGGCTATTTTGATGACCGCCATAAACAAGCTCTGCCTCAGTTTGTCAGCAAAATCGGTGTTATTACAAGCCCCAGTGGGGCAGTGATTAAGGACATCATCACCACAGTTAGTCGCCGTTTCCCAGGTGTTGAGATTTTACTATTTCCGACTAAAGTTCAAGGAGATGGGGCTGCTCATGAAGTCGCAACGAACATCCGCTTAGCAAATCAGCGCACTGACCTTGATTTGTTGATTGTTGGGCGAGGCGGTGGCTCAATTGAAGACTTATGGGCTTTTAACGAAGAACTGGTCGTCGAAGCGATTTTTGAATCTCGCCTGCCCATTATCTCCAGTGTCGGTCATGAAACGGATACCACTTTAGCAGATTTTGTGGCGGACAAGCGTGCAGCAACACCAACAGCTGCTGCTGAGCTGGCCACGCCTGTGACCAAGGCTGATGTCGTCGCTTTTGTCAAGGACAGGCAATTACGACTATATCAGGCCGTGCAACGGCGTTTGACTTATCAACAGGAGCGTGTGGCAAAGCTGAATCAGTCGGTAATTTTTCGCCAGCCTGAGCGACTTTATGATAGCTATTTACAGCGTTTGGACAAGTTGCTGACGACCTTAACACATCATTTTAAAGGACGAGTGATGGACGTAGGTGCTTCTCGCCAGCTACTGCACCAGCGTTTGTTGAGTCAAGACCTGGCAGGAACAGTTGAACGAAGAGCTGAGCAAGTGCTCAGTTACCAGCACCGACTAGTTCAACACATGAAACATCAGATTGCGGTCTGCCAAGCTGATGTTGAGCAATATGAGACAAGGCTTCTGTCTCTAGATACGGATCGTATCTTGAAACGAGGCTTTGCCCTCATCCAAAAAGAAGACATCATCACACCATCAGTGCAAGGTATTAAGGTTGGTGATGAGTTGACCATTACACTACAAGATGGGCAATTAGACGTGGAGGTTAAAAATGTCAAAGAAACCAACATTTGAAGAAAATTTGCAGGCCTTAGAGGCGATAGTCAACCGCTTGGAAAATGGTGACGTTCCCCTAGAAGAAGCCTTGAGTGAGTTCCAAAAAGGAATTGGACTATCGAAAACCCTACAACAAACGCTAGCTGAGGCGGAGCAAACGCTGGTTAAGGTGATGCAAGCTGACGGCAGTGAAAAGGATTTAGATTAGATGAAGCATATTGATGGCATCACCAAAGCCTTAGCCGCTTACTATGCTCAATCGCCAGTAGCCAAACGCCTTAACGAGGCTATTTACTATTCTATCGATAGCGGTGGTAAACGTCTTCGCCCTGTCTTGCTCTTGCAACTGTTAGAAGGTTTCGGCGTGTTGTTGACAGATGCCCATTATCAGGTGGCTGCTGGTCTTGAAATGATTCATACAGGTAGTTTGATTCACGATGATTTGCCTGCCATGGATAACGATGACTACCGTCGTGGTCGCTTGACCAACCATAAGCAGTTCGACGAAGCTACAGCGATTTTAGCAGGTGATAGCTTGTTTTTAGACCCGTTTGGTCTGATTGCCAGGGCTGATTTGCCAGCTCAAGTACGACTAAACTTAATCGCTGAGCTGTCGGAAGCTGTGGGCACCTATGGCATGGTGGGTGGTCAGATGCTCGATATGATGGGAGAAGGTCGTCAGTTGACAGTCACTGAACTAAAAACGATTCATGCTAACAAGACGGGCAAGTTGCTTGCTTTCCCTTTCCTTGCCGCTGGGATAATCGCTGAGCTGGACAGTTTATCAATCGCTGATTTGCGTTTAGCAGGCGAACTGGTTGGTTTAGCTTTCCAAGTTCGTGATGATATTTTGGACGTGACAGCTAGCTTTGAAGAGTTAGGAAAGACACCACAAAAAGACTTATCAGCTCAAAAATCAACTTATCCAAGACTGTTAGGTCTAAATGAGTCCTATGACCTTCTCAATGATTGTTTGGATCAAGCGCTAGCTATTTTCCAAAAACTAGAGCGAGACGAGGATGTGGACTTAAGAAAAGTCCGAGACATGATAGAAAGGTTGCGACTTCATGGCTAAAGAACGTGTTGACGTGCTTGCCTATAAGCAAGGGCTTTTTGAGACAAGGGAGCAGGCCAAACGTGGCGTGATGGCTGGTCTAGTGGTTGCTGTGATGAACGGGCAACGCTATGACAAACCTGGTGAGAAGATTGATGAAGCAACGGAACTCAAATTAAAAGGCGAGCGCTTGAAGTATGTTAGTCGTGGTGGGCTAAAGCTGGAGAAGGCGCTGTCTGCTTTTGGATTATCTGTTCTTGACCAAATTGGTCTTGATATTGGGGCTTCAACAGGTGGGTTTACAGACGTTATGCTACAAGCGGGTGCAAAGTCCGTTTATGCTGTTGATGTCGGTACTAATCAACTGGCTTGGAAGTTGCGACAAGACCCACGTGTCCTATCCATGGAACAATACAATTTTCGCTACGCCAGCTTGGCAGATTTTACACATGGTCAGCCGACAGTGGCATCGATTGATGTGAGCTTTATTTCCTTAGCCCTTATACTGCCAGCCTTACATGAGATTTTAGCTGATGGTGGGCAAGTAGTGGCCTTAATCAAACCGCAATTTGAGGCTGGGCGAGAATTTATTGGGAAAAATGGTATTGTTAAAGATCAGGCTGTCCATGAACGGGTCATATATGAGGTGGTAGACAGGTCAGTCCAGTTAGGTTTTTCAGTTCTGAACCTTGATTTCTCTCCTATTCAAGGAGGTCAAGGCAATATTGAGTTTTTAGCTCACCTTGAAAAATCTCCTGCTCCTCAATCATTAGTGCTAGAAAAAATTGTAAGAGTTGTTCAAAATGCTCATGATACCTTTAAACGCGAGAGCAGCGATCATTAAACTAACCCAACCAATCTTACCGATTGTGAACGATAAACTCAGAAGGAGAACTGATGCTACAGGAAATTGCGATTAAAAACTTTGCGATTATCGAAGCGATTCGCCTGACCTTTGATAAGGGGATGACGGTCCTGACTGGTGAAACAGGTGCCGGCAAATCAATTATCATTGATGCCATGAACATGATGCTGGGTAGTCGCGCCAGTCACGATGTGGTTCGCCACGGTCAACTAAAAGCAGAAATCGAAGGGTTATTTTCTGTCAATTATAGCAGTTCTTTGACTCAGTTGCTGACGGATAACGGGATTGATCCAACTGAGGAGTTGATTATTCGCCGAGAGATTTCTGCTAATGGGCGATCAGTCAGTCGTGTTAATGGTCAGTTGGTCAATTTATCAACCTTGAAAGCTATTGGTGAACATTTGGTTGATATTCATGGTCAACATGATCAAGAAGAGCTGATGCGTCCTCAGCACCATATCAGGTTATTAGATAGCTTTGGTGAGCAAGCATTTTGGAACTTGAAAAAAGCGTATCAGGCAAGCTTTGACAGTTATCGCAAAAAGCGCAAGCATTTACTTACTATCAAAAAAAATCAACAGGAGCATCGGGAGCGAATCGAGATGTTGGAGTTCCAGCTTGCAGAGCTAGAAGCAGCCGAACTAAAATCTGGTGAAGACCAAGACTTGCTAGCGGAGCGGGAACGCTTGCTGAACCATAAAACCATCGCAGATACGCTGGTTAATGTCTATGCCTTACTAGATAACGAGGATTTTTCCAGCCTGTCCAATATTCGTTCAGCTATGAATGACCTCCAGACCATTGAAGACTATGATGCAACCTATCAGGAATTCTCCCAACAACTCACCGAGAGTTACTATGGTTTAGAGGAGATTACTAGGCGTTTAGGTGCTACCATTGATGATTTGGAGTTTGATGGTGAGCGCTTGATGATGGTCGAGAATCGTCTTGACGTGATTCATAGCATGACAAAAAAATATGGTGGCACAGTTGATGATGTTTTGATTTATTTTGAGCAAATTAGCAAAGAATATGCGCTCTTAACAGGAGATGATTTTTCGTTTGAAGATTTGGAAAAGGAACTGAAAATCATTGAACGTGACCTTGTCAATCAAGTGAAAGAGCTTTCTACAGCTAGACACCAGCTTGCTGAACAGTTAGAAGAGGATATTCATCAAGAGTT
The DNA here is from genome assembly GCF_041807805.1 of Streptococcus sp. E29BA. Classification (NCBI taxonomy): domain Bacteria; kingdom Bacillati; phylum Bacillota; class Bacilli; order Lactobacillales; family Streptococcaceae; genus Streptococcus; species Streptococcus sp. E29BA. Next base: position 1,038 of record NZ_JBGTZA010000031.1, on the reverse strand, counting down.
AAAAGACCTTTACATGGAAAAGGCGCGTTTTCAGGTACGTTTCACCAGCTCAAAATTTAGCTGTGAGGGAAATGAGACTGTCGAGTTCTACATTTCAACCAACCCAGGTGAAGAATTTAAGCCTTTAGTCAAGGTGGCTTCAGGAGGCGAATTATCTCGGTTGATGCTGGCTGTTAAGTCTGCTTTTGCTAGACGTGAAGATAAAACAGCTATTGTTTTTGACGAGGTGGATACGGGTGTTTCCGGTCGTGTTGGTCAAGCAATTGCACAAAAAATTTATAAAATTGGCAACCACGGTCAGATTCTAGCCATCTCTCACTTGCCACAAGTTATTGCTATCGCGGATTATCAATTCTTCATTCAAAAACAAAGCGATGAAAAGAGTACCGTGTCTACAGTTCGCCTCTTGACAACAGATGAACGGGTGGAAGAAATTGCAAAAATGCTAGCTGGGGAAAACGTCACAGAGACAGCTAGACAGCAAGCCCGAGAATTACTTGGTATCTAGGTAAAAAATCATAAAAAAGTTAAAAAATCTATCATTTTTTTACAAGAGTTTTCGAATAACTTATTAGGAAGAGATTTCCAAACTATTTTAAGGAGGCTGACCATGTCAGAATTTACATTTGAGATTACAGAGAGATTGCTTGTCCTATCGACCAACGATAAAGGATGGAGTAAGGAGCTCAACCGAGTGAGTTTTAACGGTGCTGAGCCTAAATTTGATATCCGGATGTGGAACGAAGACCACACCAAGATGGGCAAGGGCATCACCTTCACCAACGAGGAATTTAAAACCATTCTGGACGCTTTCCGACCAGGGTATTAAAAACATGAATTATCCCTAGACCTTGAGGGACATGTTGTCGAAAGGATTTGGAACTATGCTAATAGAACCAGATCCTTTTACTATTTGTCAATCAATTGCATGAAAGCATTTTAAGATGATTTCTTAGTCGTTAAAAAGGCTCTTTGTCAACTGTAGTGGGTTGACCCACTTAACACCGAGAGAGGACAGTTCTTGTCTTCTCTCGTTTT
>NZ_JBGTZA010000030.1:0-23556 GCF_041807805.1 Streptococcus sp. E29BA | reverse complement strand
TGGAACTTTTTTTCTACACTCAAAAGGCTCTATAATCTCCATGGTGGATTTACCCACTACAGAAATTATAGAGCCAATAAACCCCACCAATTGGTGGGGTTTTTTAATTGACAAAAGTATAGGCCGCACAAGCCTGCTCACTCACTTCTTTGAAGCCAAGACTAGTGTAGAAAGCACGCGTTTTCTCCGTTTGGTCAGTCAAAAGATGGCACTGATAAACACCCGAAAACCGTTCCAGGGTTCTGGTCATCAAGGTTCGCCCAATGCCCTGTCCTTGGTAATCTGGCAGAACCAAAATATCCTGAATAAAGACAATCGTTGCCCCGTCACCAACCGCCCGCAATAGCCCAACTAGCTGTTTGCCATCATAGGCAGCAAGGAGATAGAGACTTTGTTGTAACCCTTTTGCTAAGGTGTCAGGATTTTTGATAGTTGATCCAGCCAACAGCAGTATAGAGAGGGAGAACTTCCTCTACGGTCAATTGGTCAAGCTCTTTATAGTCCATCATCAGTCCTCAACTAAAGATTAGCCCTGTCAGCTCAGTCGCGGTGACCTGACCAAAATAGGTTGGCAAGTCCAGCTTGTCCAAGACTGCCTCAACTTCTTCTGCAATCATCCGAGTTCCCAGAAGAGCTGCTTCCACTTCAGCAATATCTCCCTTGCCAAAAAAATCACCGTAAATCTTGCAGCTGGCAATCCGACTTTTCTCTATTTCCAAATGAATTTCAATGGTTCCACAGGCAAAGCGACCGTCACGTTGGTAGCTGTATTGAGGGGAATTGCCAAAGGTCCACTCCCAGTTCTGGTATTTTTCAGCGACCAAGCGGTCAATGGCTGCCCAGTCCTCGTCCGTCAACACATAGCGTTTGGCTTGGCTGACCTCGTCAATCCCCATCAGGCGACAAATCATCAAGTCCTTAAACTCATCAGCAGTGACCCTCTGGTATTCCTCCGCCAAATACTCCCGAATCGTCCCTACACGACTGCGTACAGAAGCAATGCCTTTCGACGCCATCTTCTTGCGGTTGGGGTTTAGCACCTGCGCCATAGCCTCATGGTCTGCGTCTAAAAGGAGAGAGTAGCCGCCATAGATGCGGTTATTGGTGATGGTCATGGCAGAGCCCGACACCTTTTTCCCCTCGATGACCAGATCATTTCTACCGCGCTGCTCCACTAAGAACACACCCAGGCTCTTAAGTGCTGTGATGGCAGGCTCATAAGCTCGCTTAAAGTCACCAAATAAACTCATATCACTGGTCAGGTAGCAAAAATTCACTGCACCACGGTCAATATAGATGGCACCACCCCCCGTATCTCGCCGCACGATAGGCAACTGATGTTTGTCAATATAGTCCTGATTGACCTCTGCCGCAGCATTCTGGTACTTGCCAATCTGAACGTGAGGGTCACAGAAATAAGGAAAAAGAATATCTTCATCTAGGAAGATATGCTGCTGGACATAGACCTGCATGGCCATGGCATAGGCGCCATGGGTCACGTACTGGCCGTCACGAATCATTTCAATAAGGTACATGCAAACCTCCTGTTATCGGTGTTTTTTAATTTGTTTAGCTTCTTCTCATACCCCTAACTCCTGAGCCGTCGCTGCCAAGAGCTCTGCAATGTCCTCCGTCAGAGTCAGAGTTTGAGGTCTAAGATCTACCGGAATACGGTAACTTTTCTGATTTAGTGAGACAAAGAGGGCATCTGGATTAGCCATTGTCCGCTCTTGAAAGGGCTGTTTGATAAATTGTGGAGTTGTATAGCCAACTCCAATTTCCAGATAAATTACCTTGCCTGTCTCATGCTCTTTCAAGAAGTTCTTGTAGCGTTCTTCTTGGGCATCAAAGTCAGCATCCTCCACCATTCCCTTGTCAGCATTGCGCTTGTTGATTTCCATCGGTGCATCGCAGACAGGGCAGTAGGGAATCAGCTCACGTGGAATCTTCATCTGGCTCTGCTGCTCTGCCATTTGCCGAATCCTTTCGTCATCACGATAGGTTTGGGCATGGCAATGGCGACTACACTGCCAAAGGGCATACTCGCCTTGGATATGAAAAACGGTATCAGGGTCATAGTCAGCTGCTGCAAAGGCATTGTCGGCATTGGTTGTGATAATGTGGTGGGGTTTGAGAGCTAGGATATCTTTGAGGTTAAGGTAGGATTGCCCGACTGGCTGCTCCAAATAGTTCAACACCACAAAACGGCTCTGAAAGGCCCAGTACTCCTCCAAGCTCTCAAAGTGAAAGAGGCTGGCTTGGAGCATGTCCAAGAGACCATACTTAGTGATGAAATCAGGAAAGGCGTCCTCAAAACGCTTGCCAATATAGGTAAAGCCATCAGCTGCTGACATGCCCGCACCGATACCAACGACAACGGCATCAGCTTCTGCAATTAAGCCAGCAAGTTGCTGAGCCTGAGTGAGATTGGTTTGGGACAAGGTCGTCCAGGTCATAGGGTCTCCTTTATAATTTTTTAAGGCATACTAAAAGTATCATGGGCAAGCACATCTCACGATAGGACATCAGGTTATCCTCGCAGCTACTGGCATCTCTACTCGCCTGTTAGCAACTCTTGGTAAATCTGCTTATCCTCCTCTGTATAGAGGGCAAAAACGATGGTCAGCTGACTACCTGTCTCTGCCAGCCAGATCTGCACTGTCTCAAGAGCAATCTGCGCCGCCTCTCGTCTCGGAAAGCCAAATTGACCTGTCGAGATACAGGGAAAGGCAATAGTTTCCAGTCCTTCCTGCTTGGCTAGAGCTAAGCAAGCCTGATAGGACTGCCTGAGCAGACTAGCCCTGATGGGTGATACTGCCTGTCCAGCTGGAATAAATGGCCCTACTGTATGAATCACACGGTCTGCTGGCAGATGAAAGGCTAGAGTCAGTTTAGCCTGCCCCACGGCTTCCTTTCTGCCCTGCTCTGCCATTAACCGCGCACAGGTCAGGCGCAATCGCACCCCTGCAAAGGTATGAATGGCGTTGTCCAGACAGAGGTGATTGGCATGAAAACACCCCAGAAGCTCGCTATTCGCAGGATTAACAATAGCTGATACCGCCAATTGCGTCACATCACCCTCATAGAGGTAAATCTGGTCAGCCACTTGCTGGCAGTCTGCCAAAGTCTTAACCGAACGGCTGTTCCACCAGCTCAAAAAACGGTCTTCCAAAGCCAGATAAGTCGCTGACACAGGCTGGGCAGGACGGGTGTTGACCAAGCCCCGCCAGACGGATAGGAGACCAGCATCAGCTGGACTGGACGAAGGAGCTGAGGATCTTTCTGTCACCAAGAGCTCAATCATCTCCTGCAAGAGCGCTAATTGGTCCGTCAGATTAAGCATCTTCCAAGCCATCAAAGGCCGCTGGGTCAACATCTGTTAGTTTAATCAACCAATAGTCCTCGGGCTTGGCTGAATTAAGCAAGGTTGGTTGGTCAACCGCTGCCAGATTGCGGGCAACTACACGACCAGCCAAGGGCGATAGAACACCCATAACTGTCTTCGAAGCCTCTAGGTTAAGGATAACCTCGTCTTTAGCAACAGTTTCCCCTTCTGTAAACTCCACATAACCTACTGTTCCTAAATCGTCCTGCAATTCAGGCGTCATGCTGATGGTGTAAATGTCATCAGTCTTGTCTACCCAGAGGTAGTTGGCAAATTTTCTCATTGGTTTGTCTCCTTTTTAAATCAATTCTTTTAATAATTCTAGGGTTCGGCTTCGATTAGCAAAGCCTGATACCACAGGTACTAAAACGACCTCATCCACCTGCCCTGCTTGAGCAAGGTTCTGCACTCGTGCCACCACCATATCAGGCGTTCCAACAATGAGTCGCTCTCGCTGCTTGGCTATTTTTTCCTTGTCTTCTGGGGCAATAGCATAGCGGTCAGCTGTTTCTGGGCTAGGAAAGAAGCGAAACTCACTAAAATTTTCCTTCCCTAACAACCAGACACTAGTGGCATGAGCTAGTCGCTCTGCCATTGCTTCCGTATCAGCCACCACCACAAAGAGGGCCAAAGCGGTATAAGGCTGAGTCATAAAAACTGACGGGCTAAAGCTTTCTCGGTATCGGGCAAAAGCCTCTTTAATCAGTCCATAAGGCTCCTGAAAGAGGTAGGGAAAGAGCCCCAGCACATAGCCCAGCCCTTGACGACCCGCCACCTCTGCTGATCCCCCGCCCATCCCTAAGGTAAAAGCTTGGGGCAAACGACTCAAGCGAGGATTAGCAAAGGGAGCTTGTGCAGTGGTCAGATATCCTGCCACATCAGCCAGCACCTGCTCAAACTCCTCAGAGCGATAACGGCTCTGAAGCGCCTCAGACACTAGACTAGTGCTAAGTGAGTTCCCCCAACCGATAGCTAGACGATGAGGTGCCAAGGTGGTCAATGTCGCCACCGTCTCCGCCAGCTTAAAAGCATTATAATGCAAGGCCATAATGCCACCGGTCGAAAGCCTTATAGTCTGAGTCTTGGCTGCCAAATGAGCCAAAAGTAACTCTGGACTTGAGATGGCAAAGCCTGGCACATTGTGGTGCTCGGCTACCCAAAACCGATGATACCCCAACTTCTCCGCTTGTTGAGCTAGCAAAACGGTCTCTTGCAGGGCTTGTTCTGGTGTTCTTCCCTCATCAATAATGCCATAATCAATCACACTAATCTTCATGGTCATTTCTCCTTGTAGTTGCTTTCAAGCGTCCTAAACAAATCTCGTGAGGCTGCAGGAATGGCTGCACCATAGTCCATCAAGGGCACAATGTCCTTGAAAGCTGCTGGTGGAATGGCAAGTTCCGCTAAATCCTCTGGTTTAATCAACATCTGAATCGCATCTTTTTGCCCTGTTTCTATCTTTAGAGCGAACTCTGGGTCAACCAAGAAAGGTGTTGATAAGCCAACCAAATCTGCATGAGCTAAGGCTTCCTCGGCCTTTTCAGCCGTATTGATTCCGCCAGTCGCCATGATTGGCAAGCGATTGCCAAATCGCTCATGAATCACCTCTGTGACCAAGCGCCCTTGATTTTGACCAGGACTGCGGACTCGATTTTTATAAACCTCACGCCCCCACGACGCGATAGCCAAATAGTCCAGCTCTGCTATGTCCAAAAGCCAGTCCAACAACTGGCAAAATTCCTCAATGCTGTAGCCAATACTAGCACCACGGGTCTCCTCAGGTGTTGCTCGAAATCCCAGAATAAAACCATCAGGAGCTTCTGCGTCAACCACTGCCTGCACCCGTCTGAAAATCTCCAAAGTCAAGCGGGCTCTCGTCTCCAAGGTCTGGCAACCGTAAGCGTCCCTACGTTGGTTGCTAAAAGTCGAGAAGAAGGTCTGAATCAGCAAGCGCTGGGCAGAAGAAATCTCCACCCCAGCAAACCCTGCACGAATCGTACGACGGGTCGCTGCCACATAGCTCTCAATAATTGCCTCAATTTGATCTTCGGTTAACTCACGCACCTCATGAGGAAAGGGCGTTTTAAGCTTCATAGGGCTTGGACCATAAACAAAGCCAAAGCGAGTCAAGGCATGGCTGGCAAAGCGACCGGCATAGGTCAGCTGTAAAACGGCCTTGCTCCCGTCCGCCTGCATAGCTTGCGCCAGCTGGGACAGCCCCTCGACCATCTCGTCCTCAGCTGCATTAAAACCGTACTCAAACAACTGTCCGTAAGGATCGACATAGGCCGCTCCCGTGATTTGCAAGGGCGCCGAATGGGCTCTCCTGCTGGCATAGGCCAAGTCTTCTGGACTCACTGCCCCGCTCTTCAATGAAGAGTTGGTCACCATAGGCGACAGAACGAAGCGGTTGGCTAACTGAACCCCATTGGGCAATACCAGAGGGGTAAAAAGCGTGCGGTCTGTGCTCATGACTGACCTCCTGTGACAGCCTGTTTTTCCCTGTCTAAGGTCTCAAAATAATCAAAATCGCTGTAATTAGCCGGTGTCGGTTGGTAAAGAGACACCGACTGCCCTAGCTGTCGCAAAACCCTCATCAGACGATCTGTCATATCTGCCACGGTAAAGGCTACTCCACAGAGGTCAGACAGGTTAGCCATGGCAGCAGGATTAACCTCAGGGTAGCTGATAACAGTCTCCTCCCCAGCAAGACCAGCTTGGTAAAAATCTGCCACCAACTGCCCCCGCTTGGCTTGGTCACCACAGACGCTCAGGTAAATGGACACCACAATCCCATCTTTAATCCGTCGCTGGGCTAGCCCTGCAAATTTCTTGCCGTTGATACTGAGGTCAAAATTCCCAGGACAGTAAGAATCAGTCACCTCATAAGCCTCAATCGTTACCTGCTGGTCAGCCAGCATGGCCTCTATCAGCTCCTTCATCAGCTGATAAGCAGACGTGATTTCCAACTTCTCATCAGCCGACTGGGGAAGAAAGAGGGAAAAATTCAACACCCCCTCATCCGCGACAACAGCCAGTCCTCCCAAATTCCGAATCACAGGCTGATAACCCGCCAAGCGGATGTTTTCAAGACCAGCAGTTAAGTACGGTACTTGCCGATCCAGCATCCCCAGAATAACTGTTTTCTCCAAGGGCCAGAGATGGACAATCACTTGGTCAGGATGGCGATTGATTTCCCTTAACAGGACCTCCGTCCAGACAAACGGGCTAGCCTGCTCATCAAACACTTCTATCGGATAAAGGCCCAAGCGGCTGAGTTGATTTGTCATTCTTATCTTGCCTCCTTAGATATTATAGCATATTTTCTAACGCATCACGGAAGAAAAAACATTAAAATCGGTCGGCTGCACCGTGATTATCTCCTAACAAACCATCAAAAAATCCTGATGAACCAAACGGTCAACAGGATTGATAGGCTGACAGGATAAGGATGCAATCCTCTGCTCTCAATAAGAGTCACCTTAAGCCTTATTCACCACCAAGGTAGTACTCTTTAACAAGGTTCAACTTGTCGTCCAATTCAAAGACCAGTGGTGGGAAGTTTGGAATTTCCACATCCATAATCTCGTCATCGGACAGTTGCTTGATGTGTTTTACGAGGGCACGGATAGAGTTACCATGAGCACCCACGAAGACGTTCTTGCCATCTTTAAGAGCTGGCGCAATCTTGTCTTCCCAGAAAGGAAGAGCACGCTCAAGAGTGACTTTCAAGTTTTCAGCATCTGGAATAACAGAACCATCAAGGTGAGCGTAACGACGGTCTGTGTGTGCTGAGTGCTCATCGTCTTTTGCCATATCTGGTGGCAAAACATCGTATGAACGGCGCCAGATGTGGACTTGCTCATCACCAAATTGCTCAGCCGCTTCTGCCTTGTTTTTACCAGTGAGGCCACCGTAGTGACGCTCGTTGAGACGCCAAGATTTTTCAACTGGCACCCAGAGCTGGTCAGCAGCTTCAAGCGCCAAGTTTGTGGTCTTAATCGCACGTTTCAAAACTGACGTAAAAGCTAAGTCAAACTCGATACCAGCTGCTTTAATCAGTTTACCAGCATCAATCGCTTGTTGTGTTCCTTTTTCAGACAAATCTACATCAGCCCAGCCTGTGAAAAGGTTAGCCTTGTTCCATTCAGACTCACCGTGGCGAGCAAAAACCAATTTTACCATTGTGTTTCTCCTTTTTTCTAATGGGTCTAAGCCCAATTACTCTTATTATTTTACAGGATTTTTGTGAAAAATGCTACTAAAATTTGCATTTTTTTGGAAAATAGCCGAGCAAGCTGTCCGCTCTGCCATGTTCCTAGAAAAATTCTCAAAAAACCAATGCTCCCAACTAAAGGCAAACCAGCAAAAAACGACCAGTTGCCCAGTCGTCGCATTTTTGCTTAATACAGCAAGTCGTAGATTTCCATCGCAATGAGGTCGATGCTGTCGAAGGTATAGGTTTCGCGAGCCGCCACATCACGCAAGGTGAAGGTTGGTCCATTTTCAGGGTCGTTGCTGAAAGCCACTTCTGCCACCACAACACCGTCGCGTTCAAAATTACGTTTTAAGTTACCACCATCAGTCGCCATCAGCTCCAAGCGATTAATGATTCTTACCAAATGTGATTCCATCAGAGTATTCTCCTCATTCTTATAGTTACTTTCCTATTTTACCATAGAATGCCTAGAATAAAAAGTAAAATCGCTAAAATGAACCATTTTTACTCATGGACGAGCCTTTTGGGCACAATAAGGAGCTCCAAAAGGACTAATACATGGTTTGACCTTACAACTTCCGAACAGACTATCGTGGAAAAACCAGCGACTAGGATAACAAGCTGTCGTTATCGAAACGCTCTTTAAATTTTCCCTAGTTGGTAGTTGACCCATCTGATGAGCGCCCTTTAACCGCAAAATAATGCCCACTTGGGCTGGCAAAATTAAAGGTCAGAAAGGGTTCCGTTTGGACAGGGCTTGCTGTGTCGGTCTGCTCTGCTATTTTTGCCTGTAAGGCATAAATGTCGTCGCTCTCAAAAAGAATGCTAAGCACATGGTCCGCTACCTCAGGCGAGACCTGTTGGATAAAGGCCTTGTCGTATACCTTAATGGTTGTGCTACTTTTGGCATGTGAGCGCATCTCAAAGCTCTGGTAGCCCATCTGCTCACTTGTCGCTAAAATCTCAAAACCAACCGCCTCCCAAAAAGCTTGTTCGGCAGTCACATCAGCAACATAGAGCATCAGCGAGAACTGTTCTGTAAACATGCCCCCTCCTTAAAATTGGACAGTTTGTGACTCAAAGCCTGCAATATCAGTGTTGATCTGCCAGGTCATCCCAAACTGATCAATCACAATGCCATAGGCCGGGCTCCAAGGCGTCTCTTGAAGTTCCAGCTGAATTTCCTTGGCGTCTTGGCTAAGTTTTTTGTAAAGCGCAGTCGCTGTTTCGGCACGATCTAGCTGAATGCAGGCGGTCATATTAGTCCCTTGGATATAAGGGTGGTCGAGATTGTTATCTGAAATCTGCAAACGGATGCCATTGATATTAAGGTTGGCATTGAGGACTAAATGACTTTTTTCTTCTGGTGTATCGGGAATGGCTTGACCAAAGGTCGTCACTGCTACCACCTCAGCATCAAAAACATCTTTGTAAAAGTCAACAGCTTCCAAGCCATTTCCGTCAGTCACCAGGTAAAGTTCAATAGATTTAATCAAAAGTAATGTTCTCCTTAAATCGTTTAGAGCTCATTATAACACATTTAAAGCTAAACTTTCTCGCAAAAGATTTGAAATGATGATACCGATATCCCATCAGTAGTTGATGAACTTTAGAAATAAAAGAAAAATCGCTAACATCAGCGATTTTTTCTTTATGGCCACATCAAGGCATTAACAATAACTTCAAAAACATATTCAGCTAGCTTAGGTTTGACCTGATAAAGGCTAAACAAGGCATAGACTACCGAGAACAAAGACGCAGTAATCAGCATCGGTCCAGCGATAACTGACTGGGGAAAAACCAGTATAGCTAAGAGCAAGCTAACGAAACCGATTATCAGAGAGCAAAGAACTTTTTTCATTGGACAACCCTCCTTAACCTTATTTTACCAAAAATGACGTTTAGCAAAGAAAAACTGTTACCAACTATAAACGCCCTAGAATGGCCTCCCAAGCCTCATCGTAGCCCTGTCTGGTCTCGGATGAGAAGATGATAAAGGTATCTGTCGGCTCAAATGCTAATTTTTTCTTGATGGCTGCTTCGTGCTTGTTCCACTTGCCGCGCGGAATTTTGTCTGCCTTGGTCGCCACGACAATAACAGGAATTTCATAGTACTTGAGAAACTGGTACATCTGGACATCATCCGCCGACGGGTCATGCCGCAGGTCAACCAGACTGACCACTGCATAGAGGTTTTCCCGACTGGTCAGGTACTCCTCAATCATCCTTCCCCATCTGGCTCGCTCAGTCTTTGAGACCTTGGCGTAGCCATAGCCTGGCACATCAACAAAGCGGATTTTATCATCAATGTTATAAAAGTTAAGCAGTTGGGTCTTACCGGGTTTACTGGAAGTACGAGCCAGATTTTTACGCCCCAGCAGGGTGTTGATAAAACTGGACTTGCCCACATTTGACCGCCCAGCCAGGGCAATCTCTGGCAGGTCGTCAGGTGGGTAGTGGCTCTTATTGGCCGCTGACAGAAGCAGGCTGGCCTTGTGCGTGTTTAAGGTTTCTTGTGACATGGCAGAGCTCCTAAGCGGTTTCTAGGATGGGTCTGTCTGTTCCTTCCACCGCGTCTTTGGTGATGCGAACCAGACTGACCTCTTCCTGACTTGGGACTTCAAACATAACGTCCAGCATGGTCTCTTCGATGATCGAGCGTAAGCCACGAGCCCCTGTTTTCCGCTCGATGGCCTTGTTGGCAATGGCTTGCAAGGCATCCTCGTCAAACTCCAAATCCACTCCATCGTAGGACAAGAGAGCCTGATATTGTTTAACCAGAGCATTTCTCGGTTCTGTCAGAATCCGTACCAAGTCATCCACCGTCAGCTGTTCAAGGGCTGCAGTCACAGGCAAACGACCGATAAACTCTGGAATCAGTCCAAATTTCTGAATGTCATCTGCGATGATTTCCTGCATGTAGGAAGCATCTTCATCAATCTTGCGGCTGTTCTGACCAAAACCAATGACTTTCTCACCTAAACGTTGCTTGACGATGTCTTCGATGCCATCAAAAGCACCGCCAACGATGAAGAGAATGTTCTTGGTGTTAATCTGAATCATCTCTTGGTTAGGGTGTTTACGACCGCCCTGCGGTGGCACGCTGGCAACCGTCCCCTCAATGATTTTCAAAAGCGCTTGCTGGACACCCTCGCCAGAGACATCACGAGTGATGGAGACGTTCTCTGATTTTTTAGCGATTTTATCAATCTCATCGACGTAGATGATCCCACGCTCGGCACGCTCGACGTTGTAGTCAGCAGCTTGGATGAGCTTGAGCAGGATATTCTCCACATCCTCACCCACATAGCCTGCCTCAGTCAATGCCGTCGCATCTGCAATGGCAAATGGCACGTTGAGGCTCTTGGCTAAGGTCTGCGCCAAGAAGGTCTTGCCTGACCCTGTTGGGCCAATCATGAGAATGTTTGATTTTTGCAAGTCCACATCGTCATCGTCACGACTTTCCGTAAAGCTAATGCGCTTATAGTGGTTATAAACCGCCACAGCCAGTGCCCGCTTGGCGCGATCCTGTCCGATAACATAAGTATTGAGAATGTCAAGCAATTCCTTTGGCTTAGGGACATCGGTCAACTCTGCTAAAATCTCCTCGGACAATTCCTCTCGAATAATTTCTTGCGAGAGCGCCACACATTCGTTACAGATAAAGACGCCTTTTCCGGCGATGATTTTTCGGACTTCTTCCTGATTTTTACCACAGAAAGAACAGTGGACTAAAATATCACTTTTACGATTTGCCATAATATCCTCGAGTTTTTATTTGAATAAGGTGCCGTAAAAGGCATGAATAGTCACCACAATATTAGTGAAGGCGTTAAGTAGGAAAAAAATACCCAAGCCATAGCGTTTTTTCTGTAGGGCTGGAATGGCTGCTAAAATGCAAATCCCACAGAGAAAGGCAGTAAAGACGCCAAAAATGCTACGTTGCATGCGCTAATCCTCCTTAATCCGTTCATAAGTGGTGACGGTAAAGGCATGACTGTTCTGTTCATCAGCTACAAAAGTCTGCTCTGCTATTGGCCGATAGGCCGACCAATCAAACGGTGGAAAATGAGTATCGCCCGCAAACTCTCCAGCAACCCGCGTCACCACCAGTTGGTCGTAATAAGGCGCAAAAGCCTGATAGATGCTAGCGCCACCGACGACATAGAGGTTCTTGTCCTGTTGGTTGAACCAGTCAAGAACGGCCTCAGGGCTTGATAAGACGGTCATGCCAGTAGTGTCGATCTGATCAGGTTGACGGCTGAGAATCAGGGTCTCACGACCAGGTAGAAGACGCCGGTTCATGCCGTCAAAGGTCACACGCCCCATCACCAGCGCTTGGTGCATGGTCGTTTCCTTAAAATGCTGCAACTCTCTAGGCAAATGCCATGGCAAACGGTTGTCACGTCCGATAAGACCTGCTTCATCCTGTGCCCAAATGGCGATGATTTTCTTAGTCATACCTCTCCTTTCCACAGTCTCAGTTCTACTATTTTATCAAATTTAGCAAAAAAATGCTCGAAAAAAACTTTTCGAGCACCCTCGCCTCTATCACAAAGACTGATGTTCAGTCGGCCTCATCCCAGATGAGACACTGACCGACCGGCTTAATCAGCTAGTTATCATGGTCAGCGTTGCTGTTTTGCTGTAAGATCTGACAACTGCATATCTAGCTGTCGCCAAAGCCAAGGCAAAACAGCCATCTTTGCTTGAGCAATGAAACCGTCACAAGTCCTAAATGACAATAGCTGTGCCATTTTCATGGAAACCGTCTAGATAGTTCTAGAGATTATAACTTGTTTTTATCTGGCTTAAATCGCTAAATCAAATTTTAACTGAGGCAGGACAGGGTCGTAGTCTACCAATTCAAAGTCCTCTGGCTTGATGGCAAAGAAGTCTGTGCCGTCAGGGACATTGAGCACCAGCTGTGGCTGACAAGCTGTCGGCTCACGGCGGAGCAGTTCCTCAGCCTGTTCAAACTGGTTGTCGTAAATGTGGAGATTGTTGATAAAATAGAAAAATTTACCGACTTTCCAGCCAAAACGCTTGGCAATCATCATCTGAAGAGCCACATACTGCATAGCATTGATGTGGTGAGCCACCAGCATGTCGTTAGAGCGCTGGGTCAGGGTCGCATCGAGGTAAATGTCATCACCCACCTGCCGCACATCAAACATGGTCTGAAAAGCACAGGGCAAGAGCCCCTCGCTGCGCTCGAAGGCCTCATAATCCCAGAGAGAAATAACATTACGACGATTCCAAGGGTTGTCAGCTAACTGCTTGAGCAATTTTCTGATGATGTCATGTTTTTTCACGATAGCCCCATAGCGCTCGCCGATAGTGCCTGTTTCCCCAATCTCCCAGTCGTTCCAGTAGGTCACTCCGTACTTGTTTCTCAGAACATCGAGGTCGCTGGTCTGGTCTTGGTAAATCCAGAAAATCTCCTTGATCGCCGACTTAATAGCAATAGGGCGCAGGGTCGTGATGGGAAACTCACCCTTACTCAAATCGTACTCGGCAAAGGAACCTGTGATGTACTTGGAGTTCGCTGTTGTGCCGTCCTTGTACTTGGGTCTAGCCTGCTGGCTAAAGACCCCTTCGTTCATGATTTTATTGATATTGTCTTTGAAAATGTGGTCTGCTTTGGTCATGTGTTAGTCTATCTCTTCAATCTCTTTTATCACGCAAGCCGGAACACCTGCAACGATGACATTGTCTGGAACGTCTTTGGTCACCACAGCCCCAGCACTGACAATCGCATTTTTACCAACTGTCACTCCTGGTAAAATGGTTGCCCCTGCTCCAATCCAAGCATTTTCCTTGAGATGAACAGGTTGCAAGATCAGTCCCCGTCTTTCCTTAGGGTTAGTCGGGTGGTTGACAGATAGCAATTTGGCAAAAGGTGCAATCAGAACATGGTCATCAATCTGAATCCCCCCTAAATCGGTCAACATCACGCCAGTATTGATAAAAACAGACTTACCAAGGCGAATATTGGCACCGTAATCTGTGTAAAGGGGAAAATTGATGCTCACACTCTCGTCTAGTGCTTGTCCTGTCATGGCGGCAAAAGCCTCTTCCACCTCTTGTCTACTACTGCTCGCATCTTGCAAGACAGCAAAGTAAGGCTGGTTGGCTGCAACGCGGTCATGAATAGCCTTAAAGGCTGGGCCATTAACGCTGATAACTGTTGATGGTTTGATGTCTTCTTCCATATCGTTCTCCTATTTTACCATTTCCTGAGCTTCCTTGAGCTTGACAGACACGATTTTGGACACGCCTGACTCCTGCATGGTCACACCGTAGATGCTGTCCGCCGCTGCCATGGTCCCCTTGCGGTGGGTGACGACGATAAACTGGCTGGACTTGTCAAAGCGGTTGAGGTAGTCACCAAAGCGCTTGACATTAGCCTCATCGAGCGCCGCCTCCACCTCGTCCAAGATGACAAAGGGGATGGTTTTGACGCGGATGATGGCAAATAGCAGAGCGAGCGCCGAGAGGGCTTTCTCCCCACCTGACATGAGGTTGAGTGATTGGATTTTCTTACCAGGAGGTTGGACGGAAATCTCCACACCTGCCGTCAAAATATCAGGCTCGGTCAAGAGCAAATCTGCTGAACCGCCGCCAAACATCTGGGTAAAGGTGGTCTTGAAACTCTCTCTGATGGCTTCAAAAGTGGTCTTAAAGCGCGCCTTGACCTCACCGTCCATATCATCAATGGTCGCTTGAAGCATGTTTTTCGCACCTAAGAGATCGTCACGTTGACCTGATAAGAAGGTCAAGCGCTCATTGACCTCGTCAAATTGGGTAATGGCCTCAAGGTTAATGGGACCTAGATCTTTAATCTGCTTGTTCAAGTCTTTCAACTGCTTCTTAGACTGTTCAAGCTGCTCTAACGGTCTAGCTTTTTCAAGCGCCTCCGTAAAGGACAGACGGTAGTCTTCTGATAAGCGTCTCGCAAAAGACTGCAATCGCTCTTGAACCTGTTCGAACTGAATCTCCAAGGTCGCTTGTTGACGAATCAAGCCATCGTTTCTCTGACTGACCTTGCCTAGGTGCTCCGCCAAATCCTCCAAACTCGCTTCGCAATCCTCCAACTCAAAATTCAGGCGAATCAACTTGCTTTCCTCTTCTTTTTGGCGGTCTTGTACCGCTTGGCTTTGCTGGGTTAAGTGCTCAATCGTCTCAGGAGTCAACTGTAGTTGCTCGCTGTTGAGGAACGTTTCCAGACGCTCTTGCTCTGCTGTTAATTCAGCTAATTCCTTGGTCAGACGCTCTATCGTACTCTCTTCAAATCGGCATTCCGACTGGAGTTCGCGCTGACGAATCTGGCTCTGAGCTAATTGGTGACGTTGCTTGTCCAGTTGTTGATTGAGGCTGTCCTTATCTTGCCGCAATTGCTCAATATCAGCCGTCAAATTGGCTTTCTTCGTCTGAAGATTAGCCAACTGGTCTTGCAAGTGCTGACGGTTGGTTAAGAGGTCAGGATTTAGTTCCCCGCTTGATCGAGCGAGCAAGGTATCCTGGATTCTATTGAGGTCAGCTAGGCGCTCAGATAATTGGTCATAGGCCAATCTGTCCCTTTGCTCTGTCAAGCGAGCGAACTCGCCTTCTTCTTTTAGCAGGCTCTGCTCCTCCTCTAGTTGGTCGATGGTTTGTCGAATGCCACCGACCAATTGTTCCTGCTCCAACATGGCTGTTTTCAGCTCTGCTATTTCGCCCAAAAGCATATCAAGTTCTGGCTGAATAAAGGTCGTGGACTGCTGGCGATTGGCACCTCCCGAAAAGGAGCCACCTGGTCGCAACTCTGTCCCGTCCAAAGTAACCAAGCGCACCTGATAATGTAGATGACGAGCTGCCAATGTAGCCTGCTCAGTAGTCTCAAAGATAGCAGTCACCCCCAGCAGGTTATGAAAGATATGGCTGTGGGTCGCATCAAAACGCACCAAATCGCTAGCAAGACCTAGATAACCTGAGCTAGCCTTGAGCTTATCCAGTTGGTGTTGAGCAAGCTGGCGAGGTTTGATGGTGGTTAAGGGCAGAAAGGTTGCCCGACCTTGGCGGTGTTGTTTGAGGTAGGCAATGCCTTGCTTGGCTGCCGCTTCATCGCGAACGATGATGTGCTGGCTGGCACCTCCCAAAGCAATCTCCATGGCTAACTGGTAATGGCTATCAAAGGTCAAGGACTGACTGACCGCACCGATAATACCATCAAGGCGTTCCCCTGCTTGCAAGACTGCCCGTACCCCAGCGTAGAAATTGCTGTGATTTTTCTGAATAGCTTCTAGACTAGACTTTTTAGCTTCTCTGGTTTTTATGGCATCTAGCAGATCAAACAATTTAGTCTGCTCCCTGCTGTAGCGGTCTTGTTGGCTGGTGAGTTGCTCGGTCAGCTCTTGGTAGGCCGTCAGGAGTTCTGCTACTTTTTGTTGACTGGCTTGATAGCCAGCTAAGGCAGCTTGGGCACTCGCTTTGACCTCTGCCAAATCTTTGGTCACCTGCTCGTTTTCAGCACGCTGGCTCTCCAACATCTGGCTCTCCTGCTCCAACTCCGCCTCCAGCAGCGTCAGTTTATTGGACAGGTCAGCTTCTGTTTGCATCAACTGAACATAGTCTTCACGCAACTCCTCTAAGACCTGATCAGGTGTCTGGGTAAGTCGTGCCAGCCCCTTGTCCAAATCCACAAGTTCCTGATTGATTTGTGTTAATTGGTGGGTCAGTTGCCCAAAGTGTTCCTTACTGGTCAGCAGCTCATGGTCTGTCTCTTGGATTTTCAACTTGAGCTGAACCAGTTGTTGACTGGTTTCTTCTTTTGTCCGATTGGACTGGTCACGCTCCAGTTGGTAGCGTTCAAGCTGCCCCTTGAGATCGGCAGCTAATCGTGTCAAGCCCAAAATCGTCGCCTGGGTCTCGGACACTTCCTGAGCCAGAGCTTGCCGTTTGGTTTTTAGAGCTTGGTTATCGACTTCAAATTGTCGGCGTTGCTCATGGTAGTCTGCCAAGGCTGACTGGGCTTCTTCGATTTTCTGGCTAAGACGGGCTTCCCTATCTTTTTCTAGCCCGATATCCGCCACCAAAATATCCAGTTGCAAGCCAGAACGCTCTTGTTCCAAGCCTTGGAAGAGCTTAGCTGTCTTGGCTTGCTTTTCCAAGGGCTTTATCTGACTGTTCAGCTCGTAGATGATGTCTTCCAGACGGTCCAAATTGTCCTGAGTTTGATTGAGCTTGGTCTGGGTTTCTTTTTTTCTGGTCTTGTACTTGAGGATACCTGCCGCTTCTTCAAAGATGGCGCGGCGCTCCTCTGGTTTGCTGTTGAAAATGGCCTCAACACGCCCTTGCGAGATGATGGAAAAGGAATCCCGCCCCAGACCTGTATCCATAAAGAGGTCATGAATATCCTTGAGCCGAACCTTTTTCCCATCAATCAGGTAATCACTATCGCCGTTGCGGTAGATATGGCGCTCCACCTGAATACTTTTACCAGCTGAGGCGATAAAGCCGTCACTATTATCCAGAGTAACCTTGACAGCCGCATAATTTTGCGCCTTACGATCCTGCGTCCCTGCAAAGATGACATCAGGCATCTTGCCCCCCCGCAAGCTCTTGGCAGAGGATTCCCCCAGTGCCCAGCGCAGGCTCTCTGTGATATTTGATTTTCCAGAGCCATTTGGTCCCACGACCGCTGTAACCCCTTGGTCAAAGGTTACCTTGGTCTTATCTGCGAAGGACTTGAAGCCCTGCATTTCTATCTCTTTTAAAAACATCTTAACCTCGCTGTAACTGGTCGAGGGCAATCTTGGCAGCTGCCTGCTCTGCTATTTTTTTAGACTTGCCTTCACCCATGCCGATACAGGTGCCGTCCACAAAAACGGCGACCCCAAAGACCTTAGCGTGAGCAGGTCCTGTCTCATTGACCACCTGATAACTGATGGTCACATCGCCATCGCTCTGGAGAAACTCCTGAAGGGCGGTCTTATAGTCTGACACTTGGGCGTAATTCCCCTGCTCCACCTGCGTGATGACCACTTCTTGCAAAAAGTCTTCAACACAGCTGATGCCTTTGTCCAATAGCAGAGCGCCTAAGAAAGCCTCAAAGAGGTCAGCTAAAATGGCAGCCCTCTGGCGACCTCCAGTTTTTTCCTCACCCTTACCGAGCTTGATAAAGCGGTCAAACCCGCAACGTCTGGAAAAATCAGCCAGGCTTTCTTCACGGACAATGGCTGAACGCAACTTAGACAAATCCCCTTCTGGCTTTTTAGGGTATTTCTGATAAAGGTACTGAGAGATGATGAGTTGCAGAACCGCGTCTCCTAAAAATTCCAAGCGCTCATTGTGTGGAACTTTTAGGAGGCGGTGTTCGTTCGCATAACTCGTATGGGTAAAGGCCGTGTCAAGCAAACTCTGGTCGGAAAAGGCAATACCAAAAACAGCTTGCAAGTGATCAACTAATATGGTCATAAGATTCCTTTCTCTTCAAACGGTTTCTCTTATTATAGCACAAAACTCGCTCAAATGAGCGAGTTAAGCTAATCTGATTAACATGTTGGACAAGAGCAGGTCAAGACCTGCACCCTAAGCCATGGAACTTGGAACAGAACCTTGCATCTCAACTGCTATCTGACTGACCAAGACGGGTTATCGTCTAGCTAAGAGGTCGGCGTAGTAAGCACGGCTGTTGTTGAGGACAGCTAGCACAGCCAGATAGAACTGGTCTCCCTTGACCCGTACTAGGACAGCTGTGTAGTCTGCCAAGTCTTGGTAAGGCGCAAAGGCCCTTTTCCGCAGCTGCTTAACATCGCTGACGGTCTTGGTCAAGCCCTCCTGAGAACGGGCGGAAAAGGCAGCTTCAAAAGCCGTCTGGCTAGCACTCAGCTTGGTGACAAAGCGGTCAATGCCAAGGATGGTCAGCTGGTCTTGGTAGGGGGCGCCAGCCAATTTCACCAAGAGGGTGGTCAACAGGACAGTCTGGGCTTCGTAGTTGGTCTTAGCGGTCAGCTTGTACTGGTCAAGCAGTTGTCTGAGGCTAGTGTAGGCAGCTTTCTCCGCCTCGTCACGACTGCTGCGATAGGGGCGCAGGCTGTCCTTGAGGGCTTGAAAATCACGGTCACGCTGTTCATCGACCTTAGCGATGTCGGCGGACTTACTACTGGCTCGCACCTGCTCCAGAGAGCGGGTAAAGGGGCGGAGCTGGGTGCGCAGGTCAGCCACCAAGCGAGTGACCAGCTCATCTGTCGACAGGTCAATGCCTGACTTGTCCAAGTCATCGAGAAATCGGGTCTGAAACTGACTAGCTTCCGCGTGGCGGAGGTTGGCGTGATTGAGGGAAACGAGTTTTTTCGTCATAACAGTCCTTTCTGTACGGTCAGAAGTTCTGACAGGCTCAGGTTCTTGAGCGACCAGCCGTCAGAAGGTCTGAGCAGCTGGCGCCAGAGGAATTTGCCTCGTCAGAACATCTGACGGCTTCAATCATTCGTTATTAGCAATATCAGAATTTCTGATAGAGAGTAGTGTTCGGATTTCTCGCTTTCAGAGCTTCTGACAGATGAGAAACAAACCCGACAACGGTCGGTCATCGGGTTTGAATAGTTTTACTTGGTTTTGCGAGCCTTAGCCAAGCCAAGGCCAAAGAGCACTAGAGACACTCCCATAGCGGTCAGGGCTTCTGTAGTCAGCTCACCCGTGGTTGGCAGGGTCTTGGCTGCTGATGGCGCAGGTTTGTCAGCTGTCGCTGGTTTATCTGCTGACGCAGGGGCTGATTGATTAGCTGTCAAGCTGGTCAGATCTGCCTTGAGCTTGTCCAGCTCCTCTGCTGTCTCTGCAAAGGCGATGTTGACAGCCAACTCACCCTTTTGCTCATCGGTCAGGCGAGACTTGTCCACCTGAGCTAAGAGTTGGTTGCGGGTGGCGGACAGGTCTTCTTTGTCTGCTTGCGTGGCTGGTGAGGTCACGGAAGTGTTATCCTCATCGTCAGATGGAGGTGTTTGGGATTCTGACCCACTACCTTGGTCGCTATTTTCGGCTGGTGGGGTCTGGTCTTGAACATCAGTGCCACCACTATTATCGGTCGGTGGGGTGGCTGGGGTAGTCGGTTTTGGATCAGCTGGAGCTGGGTCTAAAGGCTTCTTGTTGTAGACAACAAAAATACCGTGAATACCACCTTCAGGAGTAAACTCTGCAAACTGGTTACTTCCTCCGCCATTAAGGGCTGTATCTAGCTCACTTGCTGGAATCCAACGATCAAAAGTGTAACCCGGAAAGTCAGGAAACTCCACTCGGTATGGTTGACCGTTAGGAACATCAAAATAACTCTTACCCCCCAACTCTGCAAAAAAATTGTCATCCTGCGGATCGCGACCGAAATAGCTTACGGAAATAATACTTGTGTTCGCCTCGTCGGCATTGACAATAGTTGCCCCAATAAAAGGCACATCCGTCGCTGTGGTGACCACACCCAGGGTGGCCAGCGACAAGCTCGCAACCCCATATTTGAGAAGTTTTTTCATAAACTCCCTCCTTTTCCTTAAAAAGTATTACTTTTAGAAGGGCTTGGCCTGAAAGGTCAAGCCCTATATAGTAGTATATAGGCATTTTGTCAAGGTTTTTGCTCATTTGTTAAGAAATTGTAACATAAAAACCTGCCTTGGTCAGGCTGTTCAGCAGTATGGTCTTTGTCATCAGGCACTGTTTTTGATAAAAATAGCCGCCGAAGGCGGCAACTAATCTGATTGTTGTGAGGCGCTCAAGTGACATTCCTCTCCCTGCTCGGCGATTGCCCTCAAAAAAACAGCCCGAAGGCTGTTTTGATTAGAGTTTCATCAGGGGGCTAGCGCTGTCTGGCGAGGTATCATAAATCTTGACCCCTGTGCCTGCGGCGATGTCCGCCTGCTGGAGGCTGGTCGTCATGGTCAAATTGGCCAGTTCCTTGATGTTATTTTCCTTGCTCAGGTGCCCGAGGTGGATACGCTTGGTGCGGTTGCCCAACGTCCGAATCATAGCAGCAGCTCCATCTTCGTTGGAGAGATGTCCCTTATCCGAGAGGATGCGCTGCTTGGTGCTCCAAGGATAAGAGCCCGCACGCAGGATATTGATGTCGTGGTTAGACTCGATGAGGTAGGCATCTGCGTTTTCGATAATGCCTGCCATGCGGTCAGACACATAGCCCGTGTCCGTCAGCATGACAAAGCTTTTGTCGTCTTTCATGAAGCGGTAAAACTGTGGTGAGATCGCATCATGACTGACACCAAAACTTTCGATGTCCAAATCCCCAAAGGTCATCACCGTATTTTCCGCAAAAATATGCTTGTGCTCTAAATCAATTTTGCCAAGGGCTCCTTCCATCGCTGACCAGGTCTTCGCATTGGCATAGACATCCAACCCATATTTCCTAGCCAGTACACCGACCCCGTAGATATGATCCTTGTGCTCATGAGTGACAAAAATGGCATCTAAGTCTTCTGGTCTGCGGTCAATTTCCGCCAAAAGGCTCACAATTTTTTTCCCTGACAGGCCTGCATCAACCAAAAAACGTTTCTTTGGCGTCTCCAAATAGAAGGAGTTCCCTGTTGACCCAGATGCTAAAATACTATACTTAAATCCTTGTTCCAAAAAGGTCAATCCTCCTCCCAATCATCCAGATCCAAAACAGTCGGATCCTTTTCATACGGCAAGACAATGGTAAATGTCGACCCTTTCCCATAATCACTTTTCGCCCAGATAAAGCCATCATGGAGCTTGATGATTTCCTTGGCAATGGACAAGCCCAAACCTGTGCCACCTTGCTCACGGCTTCTGGCGCGGTCTACACGGTAAAACCGGTCAAAAATTAAGGGCAAATCTTTCTTAGGAATCCCTAACCCTTCATCAGAAATCGAGACAATCAATTGACTGTCTGTTGTCTTCATAGACACCGTGATTTTACCACCATCAGGCGAGTACTTGATGGCGTTGTTCAAGATGTTTTCGATCACCTGTGTCATCTTGTCTGTATCAATCTCTATCCAAATTGAATTGATGGGATAATCCCGCACCAGTTCATAAAATTTACCGCTGTTGGTTTGCTGATTTTTTATCAAATCAAATCGGTTCAAAATAGAGGTCATAAAGGCTGTAAAGTTAATCATCTCGACATCCAGCGCCGTGGCCTGATTGTCAATACGTGACAAGGCGAGCAAATCAGAAATCATCCGCATCATGCGATTGGTCTCATTTAACGATACCTTGATAAAGTCTGGTGCCACCTCCTCACGAAGAGCGCCTTCATCGAGGGCCTCCAGATAGGACTTGACCGAAGTCAAAGGGGTTCTCAACTCATGGCTAACATTAGACACAAAGAGACGGCGTTCACGCTCCTCTCGGTCTTGGTCAGTCGTGTCATGAATCACCACAACAAGCCCTGAGATAAAGCCTGACTCTCTACGGTTGAGGGCAAAACGCAGCCACAGAGCGATAAATTCACCAAATTCGTTACGACGGCGAATGGTCACTGTTGGGGTCTTTGACACCAAATCATGGTAGGTATAGCGCTGATCATGGTCAAACAGGTCAACAATATTCATCTTCAGCGCTGCTTCTTTACTCAGATTGAGGTGACGTTGAGCCATCTGGTTAATCATGATGATTTGTCCGGAACGATTGGTCGCCAAAACCCCATCTGTCATGTAGGACAAAATAGAGGATAGGCGGTTTTTTTCCTGCGACAAATTCTCATGGTTGGCATGCAGAACATCTGACAGGTCGTTGAGCTGCGTAGCCAACTCCCCTAGACCTGACTTACTCTTGACATCAAGCACATCTGCGTAATTTCCCTTGATTAGGGAATCAACTTTTTTGTTTATTTTTTTGATGAGCTGCGCTTCATGGTACTCTCGCATGGCCAAATAAAAGAAATAAAGAGCGACCAGCCCCAACAAGGCAAGTAGGGTAAATTCAAATAGATTCAGGTTTTCAATCACATCAGTCATAAGATTTCATGTAGTATCCAACACCACGTCTGGTTAAAATATATTCTGGTCGGCTTGGCTGATCTTCAATCTTTTCGCGCAAGCGACGAATGGTCACATCAACTGTACGTACATCACCAAAATAATCATAGCCCCAGACCGTTTCAAGCAAATGCTCACGAGTCATGACTTGACCAGCATGGTTAGCCAAGTGGTGCAGGAGTTCAAATTCCCGGTGGGTTAAATCCAACTCTTGACCATGTTTTTTCGCCACAAAGGCATCTGGAACGATTTCCAAGTCACCAACAACAATTGTTTTACGACCACCAACAACCGTTTCTTCAGTCACCGCAGCTCCGATGGTTTCAGAACGGCGTAAATGGGCCTTGACCCTAGCTAACAATTCTCGATTGGAAAAGGGCTTGGTCACATAATCATCTGCTCCGATTTCCAAACCGATGACCTTATCAAACTCGCTATCTTTCGCTGAGAGCATGATAATCGGGAGATGGCTGGTTTTCCGAATGGCCTTGGCCACTTCGAGACCATCAAGTTCTGGCAACATCAGGTCTAAAATGACTAAATCAGGTTTCTCCTCTTCAAATAAGGTCACAGCTGTCCGTCCGTCGTAAGCAGTGACTGTCTCATATCCTTCCTTGGTCAAGTTAAATTTGATAATATCTGAAATCGGGCGTTCATCATCTACAATCAGTATTTTTTTCATGCGGTATCCTCGTTTCTCTCATTAACAGTTTAACGCTATTTTGATTATATCAAAAATTCCAACAGATGGGAAACGTTAAGTCGTACCTAGTATAGTCCCTCAATCTTAAATGAAAAATAAAGTCCAAACGTCTAACTTTTTAGAGAGGCACACCTCACTGTTGCTGTTCTAAAGCAAAGTCTGTCGTCCATGACTTGGTTCTACAATACATCAAAAGCGGCTCTATAATTTCTGTAGTGGGTAAATCCACCATGGAGATTATAGAGCCTTTTGAGTGTAGAAAAAAAGT
>NZ_JBGTZA010000029.1:0-24437 GCF_041807805.1 Streptococcus sp. E29BA | reverse complement strand
ATAAAACGAGAGAAGACAAGAACTGTCCTCTCTCGGTGTTAAGTGGGTCAACCCACTACAGTTGACAAAGAGCCAGATAGTTTAAATCCCTAGCATTTCATCTGTAAAATCGGCTACTGGTTTTTCCTTGTAAAATTCCATATCCTTCAAGCCAACCAGCTTAGTAATGAGACTAATTGGAAACTGATGAATAGCTGTGTTATACTCCTCTACTTGGTAGTTATAAGAGAGTTTCCACTGGGCAAGATTGTTCTCTGTCTCAAAAATTTCCTGCAAGAGTCGTTCCACATTTTTGTTGGCCAAAAGTTCTGGCATGCCTCGTAAAAATTGTCCAAACTCTTCAGACGTCTCCACTTTACTGGATTTCATCACCGTTTTTTCTTCAGACCTACGGACTTTAGAAACTGATTTATTCAAATCAAGAATGGTTTCTTTTTCAAGACCTTGATGCTTATCAACAAAGCGATTGGCCTTATCTAACAAAGCTTCGTTACGTTCTTCGATGATCTTAATATGGATTTTACTAGCTTTTGCTGCTTGCTCGGTGCGCCGAATTTGGTTATATTGTGACACCATATGCCAGATTAAGCTGGTCACAAGACCTGCACCAACAAAGAATCCCGGAAAGGGTTCGACAACTGTCTCTGACTCTACAGGTGAGGCAAAGGAAAAGATGAGAACCCATAAAAGTGTTGATAAGATCACCACTCCAATGCCTTTTAGAACTCAACAAGTATATTTTTCTTTTTCATTCGTATCCTTCTTTTTTAAAGTAAATCATCAAACAGACTAAGCTGGTTATCCTCTGGCAAACCTGACAGAATCCCCATCTCAGTCATCTTATCCACCAGCGTTGATGATAAACCACCGCGTTTACGGAGTTCAGTTTTGGAGAGAAATTCCCCTTCGGCACGCGCCGCAACCAGCTGTTTAGCAACGTTCTCCCCCAGGCCCTCAAGGGCGACAAATGGCGGAATTAAGATATCTCCTTCAATCTGGAACTCGATGGCATCGCTCTTATAAAGATCGAGTTTGCCAAAAGTAAAGCCGCGCTCCAGCATTTCATTAACCAGCTCCAAGGTGGTGAACAGGTCATTTTCTACATTGCTGGCCTCATTATTTTTCTTCTTTTCTTGAATATCCGCCATGCGCGCCTTGACAGCTTCGAGGCCACCTGACATGGTCTTAAGTTCAAAAGCCTTGGCACGGATGGAGAAATAAGCACAGTAGTAATAAAGCGGGTGATGCACCTTGAAATAGGCCACTCGGAGCGCCATGAGCACATAGGCTGCTGCGTGAGCTTTAGGGAACATATACTTGATTTTTCCACAGGATTCGATGTACCAGTCAGGCACATTGTTATCACGCATGGCTTGGATATAACCGTTGCGCTCCTCCTCAGAAATTTTCAGCCAAGCTCCTTTACGTACCCGCTCCATGATGTTAAAGGCCATCTTGGGCTCAAGTCCGGCGTGCATGAGGTAAACCATGATGTCGTCCCGACAACCGATAACGGTTTTTAGGGTAGCAATGCCCTCCTTAATCAAGTCTTGGGCATTACCCAGCCAAACGTCCGTTCCATGGGAAAGACCAGATAGCTGGAGCAGCTCAGCAAAGGTGGTTGGATGGGTCTCATCCACCATCCCTCGAACAAAGTTTGTCCCAAACTCTGGAATGCCAAGCATCCCTGTCGCTGTCCCAATCTGCTCTGGGGTTACTCCCAAAATCTCCGTCCCAGAAAAGAGGGCCATAACCCCTGGGTCGTCAGCAGGAATATCCTTAGGGTCAATCCCTGACAGGTCTTGGAGTTTACGCACCATGGTCGGGTCATCGTGCCCCAGCACATCGAGCTTGAGCACGTTCTCATCAATATCGTGGAAGTTGAAGTGAGTGGTTTTCCAGCTAGCCGTGACATCATCAGCTGGGTACTGCACAGGGGTAAAGTCATAGACATCCATGTAGTCTGGGATAACAACGATACCTCCAGGGTGCTGACCTGTCGTTCGTTTGACTCCAGCTGCCCCTTTGGACAGGCGATCAACCTCAGCTTCAGGGTAAAATTTGCCATAGTCGCGCTCATATCCACGGACAAAGCCGTAGGCCGTCTTATCCGCTACCGTACCCACTGTTCCTGCACGAAAGGCATAATCGTCACCAAAAATATCCCGCACGTCGTTGTGGGCAGACGGCTGATCATCTCCTGAGAAGTTCAAATCAATATCAGGCACCTTGTCGCCATCAAACCCAAGGAAGGTTTCAAAGGGAATATCCTGACCATCCTTCTTATACCGAGTGCCACAATCTGGACAGTCCTTATTGGGCAAGTCATAGCCTGATCCGTAAGAACCGTCGGTGATAAATTCAGACTTCTGACAGTTCGGGCAAACATAGTGGGGCGGCATGGGGTTGACCTCGGTGATGCCAATCATGGTGGCGACAAAACTTGATCCAACCGAGCCCCGCGATCCGACCAGATAGCCTCGCTCGTTGGAGCGGTTCACCAACATCTGGGAGGCCAGATAAATCACGGCAAAACCGTTACCTAGAATGGAGGTTAGCTCCTTTTCAATCCGTAAATCAATAATATCTGGCAGGGGATTGCCATAAATTTCAAAGGCCTTTTGATAAGTCAACTCAGCAACGGTCTCCTCAGCCTTTTCGATGTAAGGGGTATAGAGGTCTTTTTTAACCACTTCGACCTCTTCAAATCGATCTAACAAGGCGTTTGGAGCGGTGATAACAATCTCCCGCGCCAGCTCATTGCCCAAAAAGGCAAACTCGTCCAACATCTCGTTGGTGGTGCGGAAATGAGCCTTAGGCAGGGGAGCAGGCTGGGCATTCTCACCACGACCAATCGTCCAGTTAATCTGAGCCCCCTGCCCCAGACTGCGGACGATGATTTCACGGTAAATCTCGTGTTCAGGTTCGAGGTAATGAACGTTACCTGTCGCAAGGACTGGCTTGTCCAACTGACGACCGATGTCAATCAGGTCTCGGATCAGCTCCTCAACCGCTGCCATATCCTTGATATTATCCTTGGCAACCAAGGGGGCGTAAAGCGCAGGTGGCATCACCTCGATAAAGTCGTAATAGCCAGCAACCTTGAGGGTAGCCTCCTTCCCTTGGGAGAGCAGGGTGTCAAAGACCTCGCCTTCCGAGCAAGCCGTGCCCAGTATCAGCCCCTCGCGGTGCTCATCCAAAACCGTCCTAGGAATCCGCGCTACGCCATCAAAATACTTGACGTTGGATAAACTGACGAGCTTAAAGATATTTTTCAGCCCGACTTGGTTGGTCACGTAGACCGTGGCATGCTTGACCTTAGCTTTCTTGTAGGAATCCTCTGCCACCAGCTTGGTATTGAGCTCAAGGAGATTAGTCAAGCCATGCTTTTCTCTGACCTCCGCTAGGAAGATAAAGAGCAACCGTCCTGTCGCCTCGGCATCGTAGTTGGCCATGTGGTGATGTTCCAGAGACACCCCAAACCGTTTGGTCAAAGCTGCTAAACCGTGACGCTTGTAGTCTGGGTAGAGATTACGGGCAAATTCCAGCGTGTCAATCACTGGCTGGCTGATGAGTGGGAAACCGTAACGTTCGTAGTTGGCATCCATAAAGCCCACGTCAAAGGTGGCATTGTGGGCGACGATGACAGAGCCCTCACAGAAGGCCTGAAACTCAGCTAAGACCTGCTCAATCGGCTTAGCCCCTCGAATGTGGTTGTCAGTAATCCCCGTCAGCTCAGTGGTAAAGGCAGACAAGGGATGACCAGGATCAATGAACTCGTCAAACTGTTCAACGATATTACCCTTGTACATCTTGGAAGCTGCGATTTGGATCAATTTATTGTGAACGGCAGATAGTCCTGTCGTCTCCACGTCAAAAACGACATAGGTCGCTTCGTGGAGGTCAACATCAGCGTCATTATAGGTGATGGGCACCTTGTCCTCAACGATATTGGCTTCGAGACCGTAGATGACCTTGATGCCGTTTTTACGGCCAGCATGGTAGCCGTGGGGGAAACTCTGTACATTACCGTGGTCGGTGATGGCAATCGCCTTGTGCCCCCACTTGGCAGCAGTCGCAATCAAGTCCTCAACAGTTGGTAGGGCATCCATGGTGGACATGTTGGTGTGAGCGTGGAACTCGACCCGCTTCTCCCCCTCTGGCATTAAGTCCTTGCGCTCATGATGGACGATGGTTTGGACATCTTGCACATTCATGGTCAGGCTACGGGTGTAGGGGTTGTTCTCGATTTGCCCGCGGACACGGAGCCAGGCCCCTTTTGTTACCATATCGTATTTTTTGAGTTCCTCATCGTCCTTAGCCCATTTTTGCAGGGCAAAACTGGAGGTGTAGTCGGTCATCTTGAAATTGATGATGTGGCGACCGGTTCGTGTGGTTTTCTTCTCCACATCAAAGACCACCCCTTCAAAGACAGGGCGCTCGCCCTCCATCTCCAACGCCTCAATCATGGGCGTGATCTCTGCTTTTTCAAAGCCTGCTTGACGGGTCTTGGCGCGCTCCTTAAAGTCAAAGGCAGGCTTGACTTCTTCAGGCAGAGGCACGCTAGCTTCTAGGGATTTTTGGGCGGCAATAGCAGAGCTAGCAGCTTGGTTGATTAGCTCCTCACGGCTGGTCTCAAAGGAGCTGACCAGTGCTTCTGTGGTCTTAGCACAGGGCTCAAGGCGAACAGTCAATTTTGGAAAGCCAAAGTCTTCCAACTGCTGAACAAGATTGGGCAGATGCTTGTCCTGAAAATGTGCTAGCGACAGAAACTCAGGGGTTTCAATCACCAGCTGGTCGTCCTCATGGCGGACAGCTAACTGTGCAAAGGCTGCGCGAAAGCTAGCATGATTACAGGGAGAAAAAGCAAAAGCCTCGCGATAATAAGCCTCCAAAACAGCTGCTGAGAAGCTCGGCTCATTGACCAAAATCTCTAAAGATACCCCAATGTCTGCTTGAGCAAAGGTTGTCTCCAGCAGTTGACGCAGGGTGCGGTAATGCGCCACAGGCAGCAACTGGTCAAACCGAAGACTAAAATCCCAGCGACGGCTCTGGCTATGCACCTGAACGCTGGCAATCTGCCCAGTCTGAAAAACCGATGTCGCCATCACCTCATCAGGCAGGGCAATCTGGCTCATCAACTGTCGAAATAAATCTGACATCGCATTCTCCTCTCTGCGGTTCTTATCGTGTTTAGTATTCCTATTTTACCATAATTTATCCTCTTGTCGTCGCCAAATGATAGCACATGATAAAAAACCTTGCCAAAGATTGCTTTGACAAGGTGGTCATAGATTAAGTCATCAAGAGCTGATAGGCGTTTTGGGCGAGCTGCCTTTGTACCTGAACGACAGAGAGCTGTTTTAGTCTGGCTATGGTCTCAACGGTAGCCACAATCAAATCTCTCATTTCCTGATAAGACAGCTGTTTAGCAACCAGCCAGTCAAGTGCCACTCTGCCATCGCTCTCTAACAACAGCCTCTCCAGTGCTACTTCACGCACCAACGCCTGAACGACAGGGTCTGTTAAGATCGCAGGCCCGATGGTAAAATAAGCCCCCAAGGCCAGATAATCTACCACATAGGCTCTACAACTGTACCAATGCAGAATGATAGGAACGTCAATCCCTTGTAAGAGACTGAGGAGGTCACCTTCACAACCCTTGGTATGAAGGAGGAGGGGTTTCTGATGCTTAACCGCCAACTCAAGAGACTGCAAGAAGCGGCGCTCCTGCACAGACAATGGTAAATCAGTCCAGACCCTATCGAGCCCAATCTCACCCACTAGCGTTGCTTGTTTGATCAGTTCTTCGTACTGGTTCTCAAAATCTTGCTCAAATCGGTCAGCTCGCCAAGGATGGCAGCCAACACTGAGGACAACTGGTAGCAGATGACCAGACTGATTTGCCAAATCAGCCTGCCACTGTGTGATCGTCTCATATTCTGCCAGACTAGATACATTAAGGCAGGGAGTGATGCCGTATGTCTGATAAAATTTCAAATCCTCCAAAGACGCGACATGCGTGTGGCAATCATAGAATTGGTTCATCTGTCAAATCCCAAGACCTGCAAAATTTGCTCTTTGTAAGCCAAGTGTCTATCAGCTGGTAGCTGTCCGTCGTCTCGCTCGATGGTCAGCTCTGCCATGACCCGACCGGGACGAGGACGTAGGACATAGATGCGGTCGCTGAGCGTCAGAGCTTCATCAATGTCGTGGGTGATAAGGAGGGTCGACAGCCCCAGCTCACGCTGGGTGTCCAGATACCAACCATGAAGCTCCCGCTTGGTCAGGGCATCAAGGGCAGAAAACGCCTCGTCCAACAAGAAAAGCTTGTGCTTGAAGAGGTAGGTGCGAAGCAGCGCCACCCGCTGTCGCATACCACCGCTCAATTCCTGCGGGTAGCGGTCTTGGTAGTTCAGTAGACCAAACCGCTCCAAGAGTTGTCTGGCTTCATCGTAGGCTTCTGCTTTTTTGACGCCTTTGATAATGAGAGGCAGGGCGACATTTTTCAGAACCGTCTTGTGCTCTAGGAGCAGGTCTTTTTGAAGCATGTAGCTGACCTTGCCGACAAAATCCCTGCTCCCATCGATTCTTATCTCCCCCTTTTGTAGAGCTTCAATCCCTGCAATCAGGTTAAAAAGAGTGGTCTTGCCAACACCGCTAGTGCCGATGAGAGCAACAATCTCTCCTCGTTCGACCGTCAAGTCAATGTCTGCCAGCACTGCTTGCTTACCGTAGGCGTGGGAGACGCCTGTTACGTTTAGCATACTCATCAGTCGAGGTAGTCGTTGCTGAAGCCTTGGTCAGCCTTGAGCGGGGTTTCGGTCAGCTTGTTGTCATTGACCCAGCTGTAGAAGGCATTCCAGCGGTCAGGCGAGATGTAGCCCCACTTGCTTTTGTCGGTTGCGTATTGACCAGCCAAATACTCTTGGGAAGCGATGATAAAGTCTTCTTGCCCTTCCAATTCTGGGACATGCTTGATGAGGATTTTAGCAGCTTCTTCTGGGTTGTCCATGGCATATTGATAGCCTTTTTTGATGGCAGAAAGGACTTTTTTGGCTTCCTCTGGATGTTTCTCCAGATAATCATTGTTGGCGATGATGACAGGCGTATAGTAGTCCAGCTCTGCGGCATAGTCTTTCAGGTAGAAGAAGTTAGTCTGAACCCCTTGACTTTCTGCCAAGACACCGTCCCAGGCGTAGAAAATCCAGGCCATGTCAAAAACGCCATTTTCCATAGCTGTGATGGAATTGCTGTCGGTGTTTGGCACTAGCTCCACGGACTTGACATCCGCCCCCTGCTTCTTCAAAAGCGTCTCAATCATGGCCAGCTCAATCGGGTCATTCCATGTGCCATACTTCTTGCCAACCATGTCTTTGGGCTCTGCAGCACCTGCTTTTTTTGTTGAGATGACACCAGAAGTGTTGTGCTCGATGATGGCAGCAACAGCCGTTATCGGAGCACCTTTGGACAGCTTATTGGCCATGCTGTCTTGGAAGTAAATGCCAAACGGCGCCTTATTGTTAATGATAAGGTCAGACGAGCTGTCTTCTGGCGGCAGCTTGATGTCGAGGTCGATACCGACTTCGTCGAAATAGCCGAGCTCCTTAGCTACATAGAGACCTGTGTGATTGGTGTTGGGTATCCAGTCGAGGATAAAATCTACCTTCTTGAGGTCCGACTGAGCAGCCTCATTCCCAGACGAGCAAGCCACTAAACAGAGGGTTCCGATAAAGCCCACAAGGGCAGTAAGCAGTTTTTTCATTTCTTTTCTCCAATGTATTTCCATTTCATAAGGTATTTTTCGCTCCACTTAACCAGCTGCATAGAGCCAAGGCTGACCAGAGAGGTCAAGAGGATAATCGCAAACATGGTATCGTACTGAAAAAGCTTTTTGGTCCGAATCATGTAGACCCCCAGCCCCTCAAAGCCACCCAACCACTCAGACACGACCGCTGCGATAAAGGCATAAGACACGCTGACCCGCAAGCCCGCATAAAAATAACTAAGGCTGGTCGGGATTTTCACATGCCAGAGAATCTGCCACTTACTGGCATTCATCAGCCTCAGCAGCTGGATGGTATCCTCATCTGCTTGGCGAAAGCCATCCAAAATCGCCACCACGATAGGAAAGGTCGTGGTCAGGACAATCAGGACAATCTTGGGCGCCATGCCATAGCCCAGCCACAGCACCAATATCGGTGCAAGCGCAATGGTTGGCACGGTCTGGGTGATGACCAAAAGCGGATAAATGGCCTTGTGAAAAAGGGGAAAGGCATCCATGACAAGGGTCAGCAAGCAGGCGATGACCACCCCATAACTCAAGCCCACCACCGCTTCCAGCAAGGTCACCTTGGTGTGAAACATCAGCTGGTCACTGTTTCGCACAAAGGCTTGCAGGATCTGAAGGGGTGTCGGCAAGATAAACTTGGGAAGCCAGCCCAGCTCACCCGCTAGTTGCCAGACCACCAAGAGACCGATGATGGTCAAAAAACTTACCCAGCGGTCAAATATACTGGTCGATTTTTTCTGCAATACTTAAAATCCTTCCATAATTGATTTTCACATTGGCAAAGACATTGTCACAGTCCTTACCAGCTAGTTCAATCGCTCCTTTGAGGGTCACCATCAACTCCTCATAGTCTCTCTCGATGACCGTCTCAAAGGGCGTCACAACCACATCTGGGTGACGGCTCTTGAGATAGACAATCACCCGATCAATCGTCGCCAAGCGTTCATGTGTCCCCAGGGGTAGGATTTGCAGGGCGATACTGGCATTTAACACACAAAAAACCTCCTATATCCATGATACGGGAGGTTAGTTTGAACACGCAAAAAATCCAAGTGATTTCTTCCCTACGCTGGCATGACCCAGATCAGGTGCGGTCGCAACTACCAGTTGCCTCTCAGCCTGTTCACAGACTCCCGTAAACTTATTATAGCATGTCTAGATTCGTTTAGCAAGTATTTTTTGTGAATTTGTGATTATCTTTTTGATACCTCGTTTCAAAGAAATATCTTTTGTCACAAGCCTGAATTTCAGAAAGTAAACAGATGACCTGTGGATAAGATCTACAACCATCAAGATGGATACCAGTATCGTCAACGTCATCGCAAGTCCAATGTCCAGTTTTTTTCCGATGTCATGTGACTCTTTTTGGCGTTCCTTGTCGATCAGACGTTGAGTCATCAGCTACCAATCCCCAGCTAAGGAAGGACAACTTAATTTTCCTGACGCCCATGTTCAGTAACTGCGACAACTCACGTCACTTGAAGACACTTTCTAAGAAGGTGCAGAGAGCTCTGTTAGCCGCTGTAATGGTGGATGAGATGGGGAGATAGTCTACCAGACGATTCACTCCCACCTCCGCATAGGGGTGAGTTGCTGTGCCCTTCTCAGGTTTTCCCGTCCTGAACCCCTCAACCACCGAGCCTTGATTAAATGGCGATAGTGACATTTTTATCTCAGCCTGAACTTAAAAATCAGGACGTAAAAGGAAGAGCTTCTAAAATTTCAATTCGATCTTTTTTCTATCCTTTAGAACATGATTGGAAAGAAAGAGCATGCTGAACATTTAAAAATTACAGTTCTTTGACTCGCTTGGGCAAAAAGAGGCTAACCTGTGTAAAGTGGTCTTTTTCAGAGGTAATTTCCATGTGGTAGTCCTTGCCAAATTGCAGAGCTAGGCGCTGATCGACATTTTTAAGACCAACTCCGCCTTGATGGACGGTTTTTGTTGTCCCCGTTGCCTTATTTTGACTATCCATCCCTTTACCGTTATCACGAATGTCAATGCGTAGGTGCTCTGCTGTTTCACTAACAGTAACTTCAATCAGCCCATCACGCTCGACTTCCTTGATACCATGGTAAATGGCATTTTCGACAATCGGCTGTAAAATTAACTTGGGTACTTGATAGTCTGCATAGGCTGACAATTCATGGAGTTCATAGTTGAGCTTATGGCCATAGCGCTGCTTTTGAATAAAGAGATACTGACGGACATGTTCCATCTCATCCTTAAGACAAATTTGCTCATTGCCATTATTGAGAGCTATGCGAAAATATTTTGCCAATGCCTTGGTAATTTCCACCACGCGCTTGCGGTCATTGAATTCCGTCATCCAAACAATTGTATCTAGCGTATTGTAGAGGAAATGAGGGTTGATTTGACTGGCTAATGCCACCAGCTCATACTCCCGAATATCCTGCTCTTGTTGCTTGACAGAAGCCATGAGAGCGTCAATTTGATCCAGCATTTTATTGAAATAGCGCGACAAATCTAACAGTTCAGCCGTTCCCACTTCCTTGGCACGCAGGTGTGACTGCCCCTGCCCGACTGCCAAAATAACCTCCTGCAAGTCACGAATCGGTTTTAACCAGATACGAATGACCAAAGCTGAACCCAAGCCAGAAATCAAGAGGGCAACCAAGCCTGCTCCCAAAAAGGCGTATAGGATTTGATGACGAACCATGTGAAGTTCATCAAGAGACGATACCCCAACCAAGGTCCACTGGCTGTCTGGAATTTCAATCTGATAGACGAATTCTTTTTTTGAAGAGGTATAGCCATTTTCCACCACCAAGTATGGCTGCATCGCATCCATCTCCTCCTTAGAGGAATAGACTTCTTTTTTTGGATGATAGACAAACTCTTTCTGAGAATTGACAATAAAAGCGAAACCTGTATCGCCTAATGTTAGCTGGTCCAAATAGTTTTCTAACCTACTATAGTCAATATCCAGTCGTAGTACCCCCTTATTGTTGCCCTCGCTGTCCTCAATCTCTCGTGTAATCGAAATAACCCATTGTTCTCCCTTTTGGGTCAGAGATTCCTTATGAGCAGGGGTCAAAACAGGCATGGCTTTCTGGTCAATGGCTGCTTGATACCAAGATTCCGCCATCATATCACTAGAAGTTTTCATGGTGAGCTGGCTATCTGTCGAAACCACCTGACCTTCTTTGGTCACTAAGACGGCAGAGACCAAATCAACATCTCCCATAAGCAAGCTATTCATCAAAAAGAGCAACGCCTCTTTGTGATCTTCATCAGGATGAGCAATATACTCTTTCAGTAACCGATTCCCTGCCAAACTATTGGTTGTCTGCTTTAGCTTGTTCAGATAGGAAGTAATGAATGAGCCACTCTGCTGCAAACTATCGCGCGTTTTCTGCTCGATCAGATGCCCAATTTCAGTAGAACTCGTCTGGTAATAGAAGGTTCCGACCACCCCAAGGAGAGCCATCATCACTAAAAAACTATAGAGAAATAATTGCACTGCCAAGGAATGTTTTCTCATTCACCTTCTCCTTTCCGAAATTGTCGCGGTGTCACACCAACTGTCTGCTTGAAGCGTTGAGAGAAATAATTGATATCCCAAAAGCCAACTTTTTCAGCAATTTCATAAATTTTTAAATCGGTTGTCAACAATAAGAATTTCGCTTGCCGCATTCGTTCTTGGTTGAGATAATCCTGAAAACTCATCCCCACGTCCTTCTTGATGAGGACGCTAAGATAATTGGGGCTAAAGCCTAGGTCATCTGCCAGATGCTTGAGCGAAAAATCGCTGTCACCTAAATGGTCGCGAATCTTTTTCTGCAAGTCCGAATAGTCTTCTTGCCTGATGTACTTTTCCAGCTTTTCTTTTTTTACATCTTGATCTAGCTTATCTTGGATTTTTGATAAAATGCCTTCCACATCTGCCTTACTAAAGGGCTTGAGTAGATAGTCATCTGCGCCTAGCTTGAGTGCAGAAAGAGCATAGTCAAACTCATCATAGCCTGTCAAAAAAACAAGATGACAGGCTGGGCGCTCTTCTTTAATCAATTGCGCTAATTGAATTCCGTTCATTTTGGGCATATTGATGTCTGTCAAGACGATATCAAATGGCTGGTCTTGGAAGAGTTCCCAAGCCTTGCGGCCATCTTCTGCCTCAGCGACACGGTCAATTTGAAATTTTTTAAAATCAATCAAAGAACAAATACCTTGTCGAACAAGGTATTCGTCTTCTACTATCAGTATAGAATAAATGATCTTCACCTTCTTTTGTTCGCTTTGTCCTTATTATAACAGAAAGACTAGACATAGGCTAGGAGGTAACCATATCCTTTAGCTTCCATCTCTGCTTTCGGGATAAATCTAATCGATAAGCTATTGATACAGTAGCGAAGACCTCCCTTATCTTCTGGTCCATCTGTAAAGACATGCCCTAGGTGGGAATCCCCAACGCGACTCCGTACTTCCGTCCGTGTCATATTGTAGCTTGTATCTTCTTTATAACGAGCGACATCTGGGCTAATAGGTCGAGAGAAACTTGGCCAACCACAGCCTGATTCAAACTTATCCTTGGAAGAAAAGAGGGGTTCTCCTGTCACAACATCCACATAAATACCATCTTCAAACTGATCCCAATAACGATTGGAGAAGGCTCTCTCTGTAGCATTGTTTTGGGTGACATCGTACTCTTCCTTGGTTAATTTTTCCTTAATTTCTTCATCACTTGGCTTTTTATATTTACTTTCATCGATGACAGGGTAAACCGCATCATTGACATTGATATGACAGTAGCCATTTGGATTTTTCTTGAGGTAATCTTGATGATAGTCTTCTGCTAAGACATAGTGATCAAGTGGTACATTCTCAACCACGATAGGCTTGTCAAATTTCTGACTTAGTTCGTTTAAGGCCTGTTTGATGATCGGCGCATCCTCTTTATCTGTATAGTAGATACCTGTTCGGTATTGACTTCCGACATCATTGCCTTGCTTATTTTTGCTTGTTGGATCAATGATACGGAAGTAATGCAGGAGCAAGTCACGCAAAGTGATTTCACTCTTGTCGTACTGAATGTGAACAGTCTCTGCATGCCCTGTCTGACCAATTAACTTATAGTTGGTGGTATCACTCTTACCGTTAGCATAGCCAACCGTGACATCTACCACTCCATCTACCCGTTCAAAGTAGGCTTCCACTCCCCAAAAGCACCCTCCTGCCAGATAAATTTCCTTTAGATTTTCAGGAGCCACCTTAGACGTATCCTTTAATTGACGTTCTGTACTTATTTGCTTGGCAGTTGGAGCTGTACTCATCTTCTCACTATCGGTCTTTGACCCCACCTTCAGAAAGATAAAAGCCGATAAGACAATGAGCCCTAAAATAGTCACTCCTACTAAAAATGATTTCAGTTGAGGTTGCATACACTGACCTCCATTTCTTTATTATTTAATCGTTTCAAGCGTTTGAACAATTTCTGTTTTCTCCATATGACCAGGCATCACCTTTGCAACAACACCATCGCTCCCAATGAACGCCGAGGTCGGATAGACACGAACACCGTATTCTTCAATCAGTTTTCCACTTGGATCTAAGAGGACTGGCAAGTTCTTGTGACCAAGTTCTTTGTACCATTTCTTAAACTCTTCTTCTGATTGTTCGCCTTTTTTATTAGGAGAAACAACTGAGAGAATGACCGTGTCTGCCGGTGCATCCTTAGCTAAGCCATCGACTTCTTCTAATCCAGCTAAGCAGATAGGACACCATGATGCCCAAAACTTGAGATAAACTTTTTTCCCCTTAAAATCTGACAAAGTATAGGTTTTTCCATCCACACCCATCAAACTAAAATCGGACGCTTCTTTGCCATCATTCATCTGTTGATCATCTTGTTTGTCTGCCATTTTAGCTGTTTCTGCCTTTTGATTATCTGTTTTTATTTGCGTAGAGCAGGCTGCTAACAAGCCTGTACAAGCTAAAGCGATTGTCAGTAGTTGGAGTTTTTTCATAAACGTCCTCCCTTAATTCTTTTCTCCATCTGACATCTTGTCGTCTTCCATCTTGTCATCGGACATTTTATCGTCTGACATCTTATCATCTTTCATGTTGTCATCGGACATTTTGTCATCAGACATTTTGTCATCAGACATCTTGTCATCTGACATCTTGTCGTCTTTCATGTTATCATCTGACATGTTGTCGTTTTTCATTTTGTCGTCGGACATCTTGTCCTTTTTCTCCATCATAGAGGACTCGTCTGTCTTTTTATTATCAGATTTAGGCTGGGGTGAGCAAGCTGCTAAGAAAGTACCGCAAGCAAGTAAGATAGCGACTGTTTGTAATTTTTTCATGATATGTGTACTCCTTTATGTAAAATAGTTAGTTAAAAATTGTTTCGAAAAATGCAGTAATGGCATCGACCTTTCCTAAAACGAGGATAATTCCCATTAGGATAATCAAGGCTCCACCGACCTTTTTCATGGTGACCATGTGTGGTTTTAGTTTATTAAACTGTTTGACAAGGGCAGAGCTTGACAAAGTGATGAGTAGAAATGGCAAAGACAAACCCAGTGTATAAACCAGAAGCAAAAGCCCCCCTTGTACCGAACTGCCTCCGCCTGAAGCAGCCAATCCTAGAACAGAGCCTAGCACAGGGCCAACACAAGGGGTCCAGCCAAAGCTAAAGGTTAAGCCCAATAAAAATGCTGACAAGACACCTTTTTTAGTTTGGAAATTAAAGCGAAGCTGTTTCTGTTTTTGCAGGCTAGCAATGTTAATCCATTCCATCTGGTGGAGCCCAAGAACAATAATGATCAGCCCCATGACCACTCTGAAAGTTGGGCTGTTGAACAGACTTCCCAGACTGGCTGCACCAAAACCTAGTAACAGAAAAACAGAAGACAAACCAGCCATAAAGGCTACGGTCTTGAGCAAGCTGTACCAGTTAATAGAAAAACCAAAGAGGGAAACTGTTCGCTCCTTGCTCTCATCCAGCAAAATCCCCAGATAGACGGGCAAAAGCGGAAAGATGCAGGGAGAAAAGAAAGATAAGATCCCAGCTACAAAAACTGAAAACATGAAGACAAGTGAGGTTCCCATTCGTAACTCCTTTCTAACTTATTTCGCTTGACATATTCAGTATAAGATACTCACTCGAAAAAAAATATAGACAATCCCCTTCAAAAACTCGAATTTGGTGTGCTATTTTTCTATAGGACATGTATAAAATGCTGAAATAAAATGTTCTCTCAGTTAAAAAATGAGAACACTTATGTTCTCTCATTTACCTAATCACTTGATTATCTTGTCTTCCACAGGCAGGCAAGGTAAAAATATCCTCATCAAGATCCTTTTGGGGACTTTAAAGTCTTCAAAGACCACCATCTACAACTGCAAAATACCTGAAAAAGAGCTTAAAATCATAGATTTTTAAAAAGCCCTTAGTTGTAGTTTCACCACCGCCTCAGTCCTAGTGGTATGCAGAAGTACAACAATCCTAATAACTGTTGAAGCCCGGGCTCAAGAAACAAGAATAACGAGTGGACTACCTGCGAACCAGTTTCACCACCGCCTCGGTTCGTGCAGTATGGGGAAACATATCGACGGACTGGATATACTTGACCTCGTAGACCTCGCTCAGCTTGACCAAGTCACGCGCCAAGGTCGAGACATTACAGGAGACGTAGACCATTTTTTCAGGGGCATAGCGGAGCACGGTATCAAGAAGCCTGTCATCCAAGCCAGTTCTCGGTGGGTCGACGACGAGGGCTGTGGCACGGTAGCCTGACGCATACCACTTCGGAATGATGTCCTCTGCCTTGCCCGCTTCGTAGTAGGTGTTGTCAAAGCCCATGGCTGCTGCATTTTGCCTAGCATCTGCGATGGCTTCTGGGACAATGTCCATGCCACAGACGCTTCTCACCTTATCCGCAAAGGCAAATCCAATCGTCCCAACCCCACAGTAAGCGTCGATCAAGTCATCGTCCGCCGTCACATCTAAGGCCTTCACTGCTTCACCATAGAGGACATTGGTTTGCTGGGGATTGAGCTGGTAAAAGGCCCGAGGAGACAGGGCAAAGCCGTAGTCCAACACCTCTTCCTGAATGGTCTCCTGTCCCCAGACAATCTCTGTCTGCTCGCCATAAATCTCGCTGGATTTGCTGGTGTTGAGGTTGATTGCTACGGTCTTGATTTCTGGGTAGGCGGTGGTCAAATCCCTAATCACCCCTGTCAGTCTGACCGCCTTGCTGGTGACAAAAATCATCTGAACCTGATCGGTCGCTACTGCCCGACGCACCATGACCGTCCGCACCCCTGCGACTTTGCGCTCATTGTAGATGGGCACCTTGTGCTTGTCCAGTAGCTGAACCGTGCTGTTGATAATGTCCTGCGTCAGCTTATCCTGCACTAGACAGTCCTTGATGTCAATCAAGCGGTGACTACCCTCAGCATAAAGTCCCGCCTTGATCGAACCACCAAAAGAACGGGTCTGAAACTGCAACTTGGCACGGTAGTGAACAGGCTTGTCCATGCCGATGGTCGGGCGAATGTCGTAAGCCTCATAGCCTCTGGGCTGGAATTTTTCTGCACCTGTGTGACCTGACAATAAACCTCCTCACCTTTCAGGGCACCCTTGACAAAGACCAAGGTTTTCTTGTAAAACCCAATTCCTTCACCGTTAATCCCCATCCGCTTGATTTTCGAGGGAAAGCGTTGTTTTTCTCGTAATATCATAGGTTTATTGTACCACTTTGTCCTAGTAAATACCACGGAAAACGTGGTATAATGGCAGAAAAGGAGACCGCCATGACCAACTTAAATCCACATGATTTCCCCAAAGTCCTCGCCCCCTACCTGGCAGGAGCAAACGTTCAGGACTGCAGTTCTCGCTCAACTGCCACTGTCTGGGCATTGAGTACAGGCTATTTTTTAAAGGTGGACTCCCCAAACGCACTGGCCCGTGAAGCCCAGTGGGCGGATTGGTTCTTCCAGCAAGGACTGGGTGTAGAAGTCGTACTTTATATTACTGACGACCGCGATTACCTGCTGACCAGAGCTGGCGACGGGCAACCTGCCCACGCCTACCTTGACCGTCCTGACTCGATTTGGCATTAGTTGCCGTGAAGAGGCTTACGCCCTCATGGCAGAGCAGCAAGACCTCTTGCAGGCTGATGCCCTGATTCATGGGGATTACTGCCTGCCAAATGTCCTCTTTGATGACCAGCTCAACTTAACCGCCCTGATTGACTTGGGGTTGGCTGGTCTATCCGACCGCCACATCAACCTCTACTGGGCCATCTGGTCGCTCAACTATAACCTGGGAACAGACCAATATAGCGATACTTTTTTGGACCATTACGGTCGGGACTTGGTTAACGACGACAAATTGACATTGATTGCTGCTATTGAAGCTTTTGGATAAATAAAAAAACTAGAACTTATGATACAAACAGTTCTAGTTTTTCGTTTAACTTAGCATATTTATACCAGTTCTATGGGGCTTGTTTAATCCAACAACTTCTGCAATTCCTAAGCCACTTGTGGGTTGGGTTGGCTTGATCTTTCCCATATCTGCTTTTAGAACAACCACATTGTTACAACATCATTTATTCTATTTTTGAAAGAGCATTATTGCTCCAGATGATTAATTAAACCTTTCAAATCCTGCCTTAATTTTTCAATTTCCTCATCACTCATCTTCTCTTGCTTCGCATTATGTCCCTCAACAGTTCCGGTGTGTACTTTGAACTCTCCCTGGCTATTAATAGCTATTAAAAAGGGAACATAAAGTCTATCACCATCAAAATGTTCAATATAGATATCTGACACAACTTGTTTCACATCCTCGGAAAAATTCTCAGATTTGGTATCAATGTTATAAGCAACCTGATTTGATAAACTAAGCTCTTCCATTAGAACAGGTTTTAACTCCCTACACCATGGACATGTTTCAAACCCAAAATAGTACAAACCAGCTTCCTTACTTTGGATTTTCTGAATAATATCAGAAGTTTCCAACTTAACAAACACCTGCTCACTTCCATACCGTTCTCCATAACTTACTGGCTGTTTAAACGCCACTAACGTGACAGCAACTAATGATAGCACAAACACGACCAAACTAATCAAGCTTTTTCTCATTTGTTCTCCTCCAAATGTGATATAACGACAATAAAATAACTTCACCATCATTGGTAAACGGTAATAAATTAAATAAATTTGCGAGAAAAAATAGTTTCAACAAAAAACTAAATAAATTATAAGCTGGAATAAATTGCCCAAGAACCACTAAACTCAAAGGTGCTAAACCAGCAATACATAAATTATGCCAATGATTTTGCTGATTTGGATAGCAAATGGCAGGAGCAAAGAAAATCCATTTGAGTATTGGACGATACCCCAGGCTGACAGCAACTAGCCAATGCAAAAATTCATGCAGAATTACTGAAAAACACAGCGTGGTGATAACGGTCAAGAATAATGCCATCATTTTTTCTTCAAATACCGAATCAGGGTGTAAACAACCAACCAAATAGATACTACTGCTAAATAGACTATATAAAATCGTTGTGTCACAGAAAAGAAGTTTGTTAAAGTCTCTGGGGTATCAATATTTTGAATTCTCAACCCCATAATAGTCTCTTGAGTGTCGTTATAAAGCCGAAATAAAGTCATCCCAGAGGTCATCATAAACGCCATTAACCAAATCAAACTAGCATACACTACTTGTTGTAAATAGTTTTTCATCATCTATTCTCCGTTTCTTTTTTAATCACATAGATTAATAATATCAGTAGCAATCCTGCTATCGGAAGCAAGGATAGAGGAAAGCTAATCATCAATAACATCAATATCACAACAAGAACAATTAACAACAAAGAGACCATCTCATTGCTACTGCTTGTTGAACGAGGAAATAAAAATCCAATAACCAAACTAGCTAGACTAAGTGTCACTCCTTGTAGGAAAGCAACTGGGGGCATTTTCAGATAAATTGAAAGCAAAGCCGTTGGAAATTGAAAGACCAGTATTGCTGTGACTAGTGTGATAACTTCCTCTTTAGTTTCTATTCCTAAATGAGTATAAATCGTTCGGTGTTTCAGTGTTGAATCAGCATAATAAACAAAAGCAATACTCAAAAATGGCCAAAAATTAATAAGATGATGAGCCGCTAACTCCATACCATCACTAAACCAGGCATAACAACCGATGAACAGGATCAATAACAGACTATACAAGAAAAATTTTGTCCGAATAATGGCTAAACTAGCCCACTTCACCCGTCTTTTCAAAAAAGCTAAGGGCGGAACTTTCAGAAAGGATTGCTTTAAGAAAACAAGATCAAGTTGTGTTCTATCAAGAACAGACAGTAAGACTAGGCCCACTACAGATACCAACAAGGAAGCACTGGCTAGCATCTCTGGGGACAATGAGCGTTTAGCTAAATAACTGTCAATTTGAAACCTAAGAGAAAATGAGCAAATTAACGCACAGATAAAATAAGTTATCGTTATCAACAAGTGATTGCTTTTTGCCGATAATGGAAGGTATTTAAGGGACAAGATATAAATCCAATTTGACAGCAAGTAGGAACTTAAAAAGAAACAGTGTGTGGAAAAAAACAAGCAAATCGCAGCTAATGGAGAGCGTAATAAACTGAGCCCTGGTATTAAAATAATGAAAAAGAATTCAAAACAACATAGAGCCATTCCAAGCTTAAACCATTTTACTGATAAATAAACTTCCTTCTCATGAAATGGTAATACCTTGGACATAAATAGCGAACT
Source organism: Streptococcus sp. E29BA (assembly GCF_041807805.1). Taxonomy (NCBI): domain Bacteria; kingdom Bacillati; phylum Bacillota; class Bacilli; order Lactobacillales; family Streptococcaceae; genus Streptococcus; species Streptococcus sp. E29BA. Next base: position 4,879 of record NZ_JBGTZA010000029.1, on the reverse strand, counting down.
TGGAGTCAGTTTAACGGTTGTGTTTATAAACAGAAAAATAAACAGACCAGCTATGACGGCCAAATTATTATAGCTACTAATAGATACTAAAATAATTGTCTTCAGCTCTTCAAAGCTATATTGCTGCCCAATATGTGACAGTTTCGAATATTCCACAACATTTATATAAAAATAAACTAAATAAGCTAACATTGATGCTAATAAAATAGCATAGCGACTCTTGGTGTTCTTCAAAAAAGACTGCCTCAAAAGTCCTTGTAAAGAATCCCTAAGATATAATTTGATGAGATGAAAACTGTTGGCGAATGTTCTGTAATTTTGCATCTAAACCTCCTGTACCTTTAATTGCTTCAGCAATCATTTCGACTTTTCCTTCAAATTTAGACAGTTTTCCGCAACTCATAATATAAATATTTCGTGGAAAAGACAGGAGTGTATTGAGGTCATGTGAAACAAGCACAAACGCCCTTGTTAATTGTAATTCTTTTAGCAATTCTTGGACTAAGATGACCGTATCAAAATCTAACCCGCCAAATAATTCATCTGCAAAAACATAGTCTGTTCCAGCAGCAATAGCTGTCAACAATTGAATTTTTTTCTTCATTCCGAACGAGAAGGTTTCTAGTAATTGGTAGCGACTTTCTTCTAAATCAAGCACATCGAACAAAAAATCAACCTGATCCATGCTGGCTTTAGGGTAATAGGCAAGCATCATTTGAAGATACTCATTCGCTGTCAAATATTCTGGTAAATAGAAATCAGAGGGAATATAGAAAATTGATTTTTTATATTCCCTTGTACCAACGTCATGTCCCTCATAGATTAAGGTTCCAGAATCTGGCTTGAGTAAATTCGTTACCATATTCATAAAGGTTGTTTTTCCACAACCATTTGTACCAACAATAATATAAACGCCGTTGGAGGGGAAGATGGTATTTAAATCATCAATAACCTGTTTTTGTCCAAAGCGCTTCGATAGATTTCTTATTTCCAACATTTGATATCCTCACAATAAACTCAAGGGACTATGCGTCCCTGAGCTTTTTAATTAATCTAGTTACAAGCCACTCCCATTTGACCTGATCGTGGCCAATTAAATTTTACATTAAATGCAAAACTTCGACCACGACTTGTACAATACCAAGCATACCACCCAATTGCCGCCAAAACAACAAGGCCAACAACTATCCAAACCCAACGGTTTTCAATGGTTTTTTGATATTTCTCTTCGAGAGAAAACAAGTAACTATAAAAAGATTTAGATAATGCTGTCATCAGACATCTCCTTATCAATAACTTTTTTGAGGCTCATTGCTCTCACTTATTTATTCGAAAAACTCCTTTAAAAATCTTGTCAAATTTAACTTTTTTTAATTAATCATCTCAATGCCCAAGGCGTTCTGCTTTATAACTCACTTGATAAAAAACAAAAAGATTGAAGATAAGAAAATCTACAATCTTTTTATTTACTAATCCAACAACTTCTGCAATTCCTGAGCCAAGAGTTCTTGAGCCACTTGTGGGTTGGCTTGACCTTTGGTAGCTTTCATGAGGAAGCCTGTAAAGGCCTTGTCGGCGTTGCGCTTGCCTGACTTGAAGTCTGCGACGGCTTTTTCCTGCTGGGCAAAGACCTCGTGAATAATCGGAATCAAGACGGCTGGGTCAGAAATCTGCACCAAACCTGCTTGCTCAACGTAGGTTTTAGCTGAGCCGCCGTTTTTAGCCAGATGGACGAAGACTTTTTTGGCGATTTTTGAGGAAATGGTGCCATCGTCGATTAAGGTCAACATCTCAACCAAATTGTCTGGGGTCAAGGCAATCTTATCCAGAGTGGTTTGCTCAGTGTTGAGGTATTGAGCAACATCGCTCTGAAGCCAGTTGGAGACCAACTTAGCATTACCACCAATAGCGACAGCCTGTTCAAAGAAATCAGAGGTTACCTTAGTCGCTGTCAACTGACCAGCATCGTAGGCGGTCAGCCCCAGCTCTGCTATGTAGCGAGCCCTGCGAGCGTTTGGAAACTCAGGGAGTTCCTTGCGCATAGCCTCAATCCAAGCGTCGTTAATCTCGTAAATCGGCAGGTCAGGCTCAGGGAAGTAGCGGTAGTCGGCGGAGCCTTCTTTGACCCGCATGAGGATAGTTTCACCACTGGCCTCATCATAACGGCGGGTTTCCTGACGAATCTCACCACCTGAACGGAGGACTTTGGCCTGGCGTTCAATTTCAAACTGCAAACCCTTACGGACAAAGTTGAAGGAGTTGAGGTTTTTGAGCTCGGTCTTGGTGCCGAATTTTTCCTGACCATAAGGGCGCAGGGAAATGTTGGCATCCACCCGCATGGAGCCTTCTTCCATCTTGACATCAGAAATGCCCGTGTACTGGATAATCTCCTTGAGGGCAGCCAGGTAAGCATAGGCCTCCTCAGGGCTACGCATATCCGCCTCAGACACAATCTCAATCAAAGGCACACCCTGACGGTTGAGGTCAACATAGGAATAGCCGTCTATCCCGTGGGTATTTTTCCCAGCATCTTCTTCCAGATGGGCACGCTCGATACGGATTTTCTTGGTTGAGCCGTCCTCCAGTTCAATCTCAATCCAGCCGTTATAGCCAATCGGCTCATCAAACTGAGAAATTTGGTAGGCCTTGGGGTTATCAGGGTAGAAATAATTCTTACGGTCAAAGTGCATAATCTGATGAATCTGCATGTTGAGCGCTAGAGCTGCCTTAATCCCTGCATCAATGACCCCCTTGTTCATGACAGGAAGCACCCCAGGGAAGGACCAGTCAATCACGTTGGTGTTGGCATTTGGCTCTTGCCCAAAATGCGCAGACGAGGGCGAGAAAATCTTGGAATTGGTGTTCAATTCGACATGAACTTCCAATCCAATAATGGTTTCAAAATTCATTAGGCATCACCTCCAAAAATCACCGGCTGTTTGGTGTGGTGGTCAGTTGTTGCTTCAAAGGCTGCAGCCGCTTGGTAAATCAGGGCTTCGCTGTATTTAGGTCCAATCAGTTGTAGACCGACAGGCAAACCGTCCACAAAACCTGATGGGATGGAAATGGCTGGCAGACCTGCCAGGTTAACTGGAATAGTTAACAAATCAGCCAGGTACATGGCCACAGGGTCGTGATTTTGTGTACCCAAACCATAAGCCAGATCAGGGGCAGTCGGTCCCAAAATCAAGTCATAGTCTGCAAAGACCTGCTCAAAATCACGGATAATCAAGGTTCGCACCTGTCCAGCCTTTTTGAAGTAGGCATCATAGTAACCTGCTGACAGGCTAAAGGTGCCCAGCATAATCCGACGCTTCACTTCCTCGCCGAAACCTTCGCTCCGCGATTTAACATAAAGCTCCTCAAGGTTGGTCACCTCAGGCGTGCGATAACCGTAGCGAATGCCATCAAACCGTTGAAGGTTGCTGGAAGCCTCAGAGGAGGCGATGATGTAGTAGACCGCTACACCATACTTGCTATGAGGTAGGCTGACTTCTTCCACGATAGCCCCCAGACTTTCAAAGTGTTTGGCTGCGGTTAGAATATTTTCTTTAATGGCTGGTGAAATGCCTTCTCCCAGATACTCCTTAGGCAGAGCAATTTTCATCCCCTTAATGTCTCGTCCGATAATGGCTGTAAAATCGCTGAGTCCCTTAGCTGTTGATGTGGCATCACGCTTGTCATGACTAGCAATCACGTTGAGCAACTGAGCATTTTCCTTGACCGTTGGTGCAAATGGCCCAATTTGATCCAGCGAAGACCCAAAGGCAATCAGACCATAACGAGAAACACGACCGTAGGAAGGCTTCATACCGACCACTCCATTAAAGGCCGCTGGCTGGCGAATAGAACCTCCCGTATCAGAACCCAGCGATAAGCGCACCTGACCAGAAGCCACAGCTGTCGCGGAACCACCAGATGACCCTCCAGCTACCTTGGTCTGGTCCCAAGCGTTTTTGGCAGGCTTGAAGGCAGAGTTCTCGTTAGACCCTCCCATAGCAAACTCATCCATATTGGTCTTCCCGATGACAATCATATCCTTAGCATAGAGGTTCTCAACGGCTGTGGCATCAAAAATCGGCTCATAATTCTCCAGCATTTTGGAGGCCGCTGTCGTGAGTATTCCCTTGGTAGAAATATTGTCCTTGACCGCTACAGGGATGGCAGCCATGACGTTAGTGGCATCAATGCCTTGCTCGTCCAGACGGCGAGCGGCCGCTAGCGCCTTTTCCTCATTGAGACTGAGAAAGGCACCTGTTGCCTCTTCCCGACTCTTGATGTCTTCAAAGGTTGCTTGGGTCAACTCAAGGGCAGAAATTTCTTTCTTGACCAAGAGATCATGTAAGTCATCTATTGTCTTGTGATTAAAGGTCATTAAGCGTCACCTCCACCGTCCAGCATAGCTGGAACCTTGATTAAATTGTTCTCGTGGCTCGGTACATTTTTGAAGAGCTCTTCACGATTCCAGCCCTTCTCTGCCACATCGTCACGCATGACATTTCTAGTCTCGGCCATAGTGGTGGTCGATGGCACATCAGTGGTATCAACTTCTTTTAGTAACTCTACCATATCAACAATTTTAGACAGAGTCATTGCAAAGTTTTTTGTTTCTTCATCAGTAAAAGCTAGTTTAGATAACTTTGCCACATGACGGACATCAGTCTCTAAAATCTTCATTCCTTTCCTCCATTTCAAAGTTTCTCTATAATTATAGCATATTTTCGATGAACACAACAGATAGACAAAATTTTGATTCATACACATATTCAAATAGTGAAAAATTAAACAGCTAGTAATATGAAAAAAGCGGCTCTATAATTTCTGTAGTGGGTAAATCCACCATGGAGATTATAGAGCCTTTTGAGTGTAGAAAAAAAGT